>DAOTCE010000006.1 GCA_035452965.1 Candidatus Paceibacterota bacterium
GGCAGCTCCAGCTTCGCGGCGGGCTGCCGATTTTGTTTTCTTGGTGGAGCTGGCCGCATTCGGCAAAAACTCGCCCTTGACCTGGAGCCATTCGGCCAGCGTCAGCTCGACCGCGTAACTCCGCTTGGTGACTGAGTTAGCCGCCCTCATTACTTGCTCCGTTTCGGCTGGCCTTTGAAAGACTCCATGATGACCTTCCTAACGGCCTCAGGGTCGAAGTAAATAAGATGCCCCAACTTGACATAGGGTATTTTGCCTTCCTCCCTCAGTCTCGTAATGAACCGCTCCGATGGAGCCGTCTCAGCGTCCTGCCATAAATCGTGAATCAATCCGGCAGTGTCTACCAGGGTGCTCATAAACTGTTTCTGTCTTTTTTTGTCTGTGGCTTGCATGTGCTTACGTCCTATGGTAATCTGTGACAGATATGTCCCAAACTCGGCATGGCTCAGTAGGCAGGCCCCCAAAGGCGGGGAGTGTGGGCGCCGGCATGGCCAAGCGCGAAGTGGCTGAGTTCGGGGAGATATTCCAGTGGTTCTATAAACTCCCCCCCGATGACCCACGATTGGCTTGGCGTATCCCGTTCGCAAAGGTAGTGCGGGGGCTGCAATCCATCGGAGGCATTGCCGAGCTGGCCAGGGTGAACCGCAAGACGGTTTATCGGCGGAAGCTGAAGCCCGGAAGTTTAGAAGCCTTCGTGTTCGTTCTAGACCGCTGGCAGGGAACACCTCGTCCGCTGGTGCGTCACAAATCTACGGAGCACGCTCTCAACCTAAACCCCACGCTGGTAAAGCTGCTCGACTGGATCGCTTATGCGAAAGCCAATGACGGCGAGGTCGTCCGCACCTGGCATGATGAACAGGCCAAGCAAAAGAAGTGGCGGCGAAAGCGCCGGGAGCACCTTTGGGTTAATCCGCAGAAGATGACCAGGGAGAAGAGGGCTGAGTTCGCGGCTCGCAAAAAGGCCGGGACGGTGTTTGTCTACAAGCCGCAAGGTCGCATCACAGTGGCGATGCTATGCACCAGACTGCAATGGTACCGTCGCAAGTTCTATCGGTGGAGAGATTCCCTGACATTTCACGAGCGCAAGCTCTTGGAAGCCGCTCTTGAATATCGGAAGGGCAGACGCTCGGCCGGCGTCTGGGAAACCGACAAACACGAAGTTTTGGACTGGGTTTTATATGGGGCACCTGAGGAAACCCAATAAATACAGGGGTTTTAAGCGTTTGGCGATAAAGTAAATATTATTAGTTTGGTGTGGCTGCCTGCCGAATACGTCTTCTACGTGGATGGCCAGGAGATCTGGCGCACTTCAGCGGGCGGCGTCTCCCAGGTGCCAGAATTCATCAAGCTGACGGAGGAAATTGGCGCCTGGGGGGGAGATATTCGCAAGGCCAAATTGCCGGATTATTTTGAGGTGGATTACGTCCGCGTCTATGAAGCCAAGCCTGAGTAGTCGACCAAGCAAGATTGTAGCCGGGGCATTCCCACCAGAGCCTGCTTGAAATCGTAGAGCAGGACCGACCGAACCTGGTCCGGGTGATTTCGCAAGTGCTCGCCAGCTTCGGCATCAACGTCGAGATTTGAAACCCAGGGTGCCAGTGCCACCATGACTGGCGAAACCCTCTTCACGGCGCGAGCCCGTCTCAACCTGCCCGAATCGTGCAATACTGCGGAGGTGTGGCAGCAACTTGAGCAAAGTGCTGATGACCTCATCGCGGAAATCCTCCGGGCCGAGTTGCGGAGCAGGCTTCAGCAAGCTGAATGAGCGCTCGGCCACCGCACCCTGCCTCCTGCCATTCACTCAGCCCGGATCCACGGTGAATAGGCGCGCGGCCCGAAATACTGGTAACCCTTGCCCTCGTTAGTCGTACCGCTAACCATGCTGTGAATGAACCCGTTTCGTTCCACCTGCACCGTGTGAAAGATCCTCTTCTCCGGATTCTCCTTCAGGAGAAACCGGATGCGCCCATCGAGAGCGGTGAATCTCTGGAACTCGGCATTGGTTTGGGTAGTGAACTTGAAATGCTCAGCTAGATCGTCCCGCATTGCGTGGCTCTTGCCCCAAGTGCCGCCCGTCGCGCTCACGAATGACTTCCCGTTGAGGAGCGCGACCGCGTCGTTGTAAGCGAGGACACAAAGGTAGCGCTGGCCCGCGGAAGCCAACCACTTCACGAGCTTATCACTATGGCCCATGGCGCGGTCATAGGCGTAGTTGCTGTCAAGGAAGGCAATGCGAACTACATCGTCGGGAATTGTGTCTACCGCATTGAGATAACCGAAGATGAAGCTGCCGCCGCCGCTGTGAGCGCTCAGGACGGTCTGCACTTCGCGGGTGGGAAAGAGTTTCCTCACTGTGGCGATGATGTCCGGGATCAGCTTGTCGCCGTGTTTCTTTCGCCACGCAGGCCAACTCTTCGACTCGGCTTCCAGATACGCGACGACGACGACCTGGTCCTTGATAAGGTCGCGCAGGAAGCGGGTTTGGGCTGCGATGTGTTGAATGTCGTAATGCCAATCATCCCCGGGCTTCATGATTCTGCCGGCGGTCTGCTCGGTAGTGTTGCCGTTGGGTAGGGCGTAAAAGACCAACAACATCTGCTTGCCCGGCGAGAAAGCCGACTGCCCAGGCGTATTTACGCGGACTTTGACTTCCGGGGCGAAAGTAAACGACGTGATGCGCTCATTGAATTCCGGATTCTCGATGAGCTTACTCACGCTGGCAGCGCTGACGGTGGCTTGGAGTGGAGGCAAGGCATTGGTGGGATAGCGAGGACTAGGAATTGGACCTTCGTCGCTCAACAGGCCAGCCAAAGCAGAGTCGGCAAGCACTTCGGCGACGGTCTTGGTGGCACCATTGACCATCATCCCCTGTTGTACGAAGCGGATGCATTGGCTGTAATCAACCCACGAGGCGATATGTTTCAGGTAGAGGGGCTGGATGGGTACACCGTTAGTCTGGTGCCAGCCGTAGATAGCCACCTTGCCTGGGGAGGACGCCAGCTTCGGGGTGAGCACCACGTCTTTTTGGTGCCCGGCGACCAGCGCGCCAAGCGGGTGCGCGGGCAACTTCTCCGCCCGCTGGGCCTGAACGATTTCATTGTGTTTGCCGAACACCGCGACGGTAGTCATCGCCGGACTGGGCGGGATCGGCGATGGTGCCAGCTTCACCTCGGCGGCAACGTAAATCTGGTTCACCATCTTCGGTGTTGGGAGAGAACAGTGCACCACATCGGCGATTCGCTGGGCTGTGTTTGGCGAGATCGGCATGAGGAAGTAGTCCTTGTCAGATCCAATGGCGAGGTAATCCGGCGTGGCGTAAAACGTCCCGCTGTTTGTCTTGCCGTCGGTGACGCTAGTAGCCGCCACGGGACACAGCTTGCGCAAGAAAGCGGGAACATTCCCGGCAGTAATCTGCGCAAAGACTTCCTCTTCACGTTCAGCCAAGTTGAGTGGGGTAATGCGCCTGGCGAATTCGGTGCCGGTCGGGGCTTTCGCAGGGCGCGGAGGGAGGCTCAGAGTCTGCGCATAAAGGGAGCTGCAAAGCAGAACAACTCCCAATCCAAACTCGTTGCTCATGGTGACACAGCGCACAGAATGCCTCAGGACTCCTTGCGCGGAAACAGAGGGGCGGGGGTGCCGATCGCGTGACCGCCCGCCAATCCGCCCCAGCGAGCTTCCGAGTCCTTGTCGGGTGAGCCGGCCAGGCCAAGCTGCGCGTAGATCTTGGACGCTGTCCCCGGCAGGAACGGCCAAAGCAGCACTGCTAGTATCCGACAAATTTCCGCCAAGTTATACAATACCTCATCGAGGCGAGCAGCTTTGGACTGGTCTTTGGCCAGCTTGAACGGCGCGGTGTGGTCCACATACTGATTGGCCCTCGTCACCAGCGACCAGATCGCCTGTAGCGCGCCCTGGAGTTGGTTCTGCGCCAACAGGCGGCGCGTTTCTGCAATCGCCTGCTCTGCTTCCAAGGCCAGTTCGTTCGAAACCTTGGGCACCACACCACTGCGGTATCGTTTGAGCATCGAAAGGGAGCGATTCACCAGGTTGCCCAGCCCGTTGGCCAATTCCGACGAGTAGCGCGCCTTGAAGCCAGCTTCCGTCCAATTCCCGTCTGGGCCGATGTCCAGCTCTCGGAGCACATAGAACCGGAACGCATCGACGCCCCACTCGTCAATGACGGCAACCGGATCAACGACATTGCCGGTGCTCTTGCTCATACGCTGCCCGTCTTTCTGCCACCAACCATGCGCGAGCACCTGTTTCGGCAACGGCGCGCCCATCGCCTTGAGCATGATCGGCCAATAGACGCTGTGGAACTTGACGATGTCCTTGCCGATGAGGTGGATGTCGGCAGGCCATACCCTCCATTGAAGGTTTTGGGCTGAGGCTTGACGACGCAGTGATGCGGGTACGCCGGGGTCGCCCTGGGCAGCGGGGATGGTGATGTAGTTGGAGAGGGCGTCAAACCACACGTAGGTGACGTAGTCCGGATCAAATGGCAACGGGATACCCCAGTTCAAGCGAGAGGCCGGGCGGCTGATGCAGAGGTCCTCCAGCACGTTGTTCTTGAGGAAGCCCAGCACCTCGTTCCGGCGCTGGGCCGGAGCTATGAAAGACGGATTCCGCTCGATATGCTCGATCAGCCACTGTTGATGGTCTTTGAGCCTGAAATAGTAATTCTCCTCCTCAAGCTCAATGACTTCCCCCCAGGACGGATCGAACGTGCCGTCCGGCAGGCGGTCTTTGTGGGTCAGGAAAGTCTCTTGGCGGGTCGAGTAAAAGCCGCGATAGACCTCCTTGTAGAAGTGCCCCTCGGCATGAAGCTTGGCCAGAATCGCCTGTACGACCTCCTTATGGCGCAATTCGGTGGTGCGGACGAAGTCGTCGTTGGTCAAATCCAGCTTCGCGGCAAAGGCCTTCCAGACCTCCGCCAGCCCATCGCAGTAAGCTTGCGGGGTCTTGCCTTCTGTTACTGCCGCCTGTTGGACCTTTTGGCCGTGCTCATCCAGGCCGGTCAGGAAAAACGTCTCCTGCCCCAAGCTCCGATGCGCCCGCGCAATGACATCCGCGACCACCTTTTCGTAAGCATGGCCGAGATGCGGGTGCCCGTTGACGTAGTCAATGGCGGTCGTGATGTAAAAGCATTTGCTCATCCGCTTCTACTTTGAAGGAGAGGAGCTTCCTTGGCAACTGCTTCAAGCGTTAAGGCTTGAGACAGTGATTCGAATCCTGCGCGCGGTGGGCCATTACTGGCTGGAGGGGCGTGGGATTACGCGCTTTTGCGGCCGTCATTGCTTTAGGTGCCGATCCAGGAATTCTTCTGCAGCAGCGCGGCCCTCGGGTGCGTAGAAATGTCCCTGGCGGTGGTTTAGCCAGCCAATGCTTCCTGGCGCCCCCAACAGTTCATAAACAGGCTGCACAGCTTGGATGAATGTCCAACTCCGGTCATTGTCCGCAGAATCTCCGGCGAGCAGGAGAAAGGCCCGGGGCGCAATCAGAGCGAGCACCTCGTGGTTCTCCCGACCGAATCTTGGGTGCTTGATCTTGGAGCCGAGGTACCACGGTGCCTCCCAATTGCTGAATTCCAACCCTATGCCCCCCTCGCTTGAGACCCCCGTACGGTAGCGGTCGTCAAAAGCCATCGCATACAGCACTTGCTTGCCGCCAAGCGAATGACCGAGGCAGCCGATCCGTTTGCCATCCACGCTCGGCAGCGACTCCAGGAAGTCCACTGCGCGTATTGCATCCCAGACCATCCGGGTCATGCCGGTCCAATTGGGGTGCCGGGCGAGGACGCGCGCCGCGTTGCCGGTCCAGCCCGCTCCTTCCGTCTCGATGTAGTTGCGCGGGCACCATACGATATAGCCGCGCTTGACGAATTGCAGGCCGTGCCACTTCTCTCGGGAATACTCCGGAGCTAAGCCCGCCACACCCTTAGCATGCAACGGAGTTGTCGGATGGAAGACAACGATAGCTGGCAACTTCCCTTTTGCCTCCCCAGGTGTCAGCAAGTAACCGTCTGTGAACAACCCTTCCTCAACCTGATACCTGACAAGCTGCCGGGCAATCCCACTCAGATCTTCTGTACTGAGCACCTCAGTGTTAAGCGGTGCCTTATGATTCGGGAACTGACCCAAGACGCCCTGCCACTGTTCCTTCAAACGCGCGCGCTGGTTGAGCCAAGCTTGCTTCGAAGCTATCCCCTGTCCCGCAGCGCCCACCAGCAGACTAGGTAACTGTGGGGCATTCGTCGGCATGCGCGGAGGCGGAGTATGCAACTGCAGCCCGGCTGCCAGGACTTCTAAGCTCGCAAAGCCCAGCACGAACGCTCCAGCTATCACTCGAATCATCCTCCCATTGTGCATCCAGAAGCAGAATAAGTTCAAGGAGACGTGACAACCGGTATCAGGACGTCCTGATCTTGGCGTTATGCAATAACGCAGTGAATTCCAAGCGGAGCTGTGCGGCGATCGATTCTGCGCTTCTAGTGGGGCATTGTACGCCTGATTCAGAATCCGCCACCGCAGAGCGCTGGTTGGTGGCAAACGCCACCCGCCCCACGGCAGCGAGAATAGCTTCACCCCGCCAGACAGAGTCGGCAAGTCAGACGTAACGCCCCGTTTTTGCGCTCCACCTGCTATTTAGCGCCGCGACTTGTCAAGCAACGGGACAGTCAGTGAAGCCGCCTACAAGGATGATGTAGTCGCGTTCCCCCACCCTTCACACGTCGTAGTAGAGGAAGAACTCATAGGGATGCGGCCGCAACCGCAAGGCATCGTGCTCCTTGCGCTTGGTCGCAATCCACATGTCGAGGAAGTCCATGGTGAACACATCGCCTTTAAGCAGGAACTCGTAGTCCTTTTGCAGGCAATCCAACGCCTCGCCGAGACTGCCAGCTACATTGGGAACCTTCCTCAGCTCCTCCGGTGGCAGTTCGTAGATGTTCTTGTCCAAGGGCTCCCCCGGGTCAATCCTGTTGAGGATCCCATCCAAGCCTGCCATCAGCAATGCGGCAAACGCCAGGTAAGGATTGGCGGCAGGATCTGGCGGCCTGTATTCCAGTCGCTTGGCCTTGGGATCGTCGCTATAGGTGGGGATACGAATCGCCGCCGAACGGTTCCGTGAACTGTAAGCCAGGTTCACCGGGGCCTCATAACCTGGAACAAGTCTCTTGTAGCTATTGGTCGTTGGGTTGCAGAGCGCGCACAGCCCTCGCGCATGCTTCAAGAGTCCTCCAGCATAATAGAGGGCTGTCTTCGAGAGGCCCGCGTATTCGTTGCCTGCGAATAGCGGTTTACCTTTCTTCCACAGCGACTGGTGGGTGTGCATTCCCGAGCCATTGTCGCCGAAGAGTGGCTTGGGCATGAAGCAGGCTGTCTTGCCGTGCTTCCGCGCCACGTTCTTCACCACGTATTTGTAAACCATCATGGCATCGGCTGCCCGGACCAGTGTATCAAACCGGTAATCTATTTCCGCTTGTCCGGCCGTAGCTACTTCATGGTGTTGCCGCTCGATTCGCACCCCCAACTCCTCCATTACCAGGCACATTTCCGTACGAATGTCCTGCTGGGTGTCGGCCGGAGCAACGGGAAAATAACCTTCCTTGTGCCGAATCTTGTAACCGGTGTTGGGCATTTCCTCCCGGCCGGTATTCCATACAGCTTCTTCGGAATCAACGCTGTAAAAGGCCCCGCTGCTCTTGCTGTCGAATTGGACGTTGTCGAATACGAAGAACTCGGCTTCCGGCCCCATATAGGCCGAGTCAGCCACGCCGGTGCTGTTCAGGTATCTCTCGGCGCGCTGGGCAATACCCCGTGGGTCGCGCGTGTAGGCTTCCTTGGTGCCCGTCTCTGCAATGGTGCAGGTAAGGCTCAGGGTTGGCACAGCGCAGAACGTATCCATGAACGCCGTTGCCGGGTCGGGCATCGCCAGCATGTCGGAGGCTTCAATGCTCTTCCAACCGCGTATGCTCGATCCGTCGAAACCCAGTCCTTCGGTGAAGATGTCCTCCGTCAACTCCCTGATGGGACAACTGAAGTGTTGCCAGGTGCCAAAGGTGTCAACGAACTTGATGTCTACCATCTTGGCCCCGTTCTTGGTCGCTAATTCGATTACGCTCTTGGGTGTACTCATATCTTAGTATGTTTGGTTTGTGCTCCGCTTGAAATCGAGGCGTCGCCGATCGCCCCACCTCGCGAGCAACCAGCACGGCGCCACGAAATCATAATTGGCCGGCTGTATGATAGCCCTCCTCCCCGTGTTCGGACAGGTCGAGGCCCGAAACCTCTATTTCCGGCGCCACCCGCAGTCCCAGAATTGCCCGGACAACGAAGGTGATTATGATTGTGCCCACGATCGCCAAACAGAGAGTGATACCGATCGCCTTGAGTTGTTCGATCCAAAGGCCGCCTTCAGCAACCAGTCTGGCCAAGCCGTTCCGGGTGGCGGGATTTGCAGCGTCCAGCTTGTTGCCGACCTTCGCGAGGTTGTTGACGAGATTAGGGTTAGCCTTGGCGCTGGCGAGCAAGCCGGTCAGGAATGCCCCCAAAGTGCCTCCTACAGCGTGGACCCCGAACGTGTCAAGCGCGTCGTCGTAACCTGCAGCGGACTTCAATTTCCAGCAAGCCAGGTATGGAACCAAACCCGCCACCAAACCGATGACGACCGCCCCAGTGGTCGTCACGTAGCCACATGCCGGAGTGACTACGACCAACCCCGCCACCGCACCAGAGCAAAAACCGAGGATGCTCGGCTTACCGCGGAAAACGTACTCGGCCATCGCCCAGGTGAACGAAGCGACTGCGGTGGCCAGCGTTGTGGTCGTAAACGCGTTGGCAGCAATACCGTCAGCGGCGACGGCGCTGCCGGCGTTGAACCCATACCAGCCAACCCACAACATACCGGTGCCCACCATGCAAAGAACCATGCTATGCGGCGGCATTGGTTCCTTGCCAAATCCGAGCCGCTTACCCAGGACGAGGCAAAGGACGAGGGCTGACCACCCAGAGGACATGTGCACCACCGTGCCGCCGGCAAAGTCAATGGCGCGGATCTTGGCGACAGGATTCCACACCCCATTCATCAGGCCGTCTGCGCCCCATACCATGTGTGCCAACGGGAAATACACTACGAACATCCAGAGCGCCACAAACAGGAGAATGGCCGAGTACCTCATGCGCTCCGCAATAGCGCCCACCATCAACGCGGGCGTGATAATCGCGAACATAAGCTGAAACATGGAATACACGTTATGCGAGACCCAGGCGCTATAATCCGTATTTGGCTCCGAACCCACCCCCGCCATGAACTTCCAATCGAGATTGCCAACGAGACCATGGATGAATCCGTCTTTCGAGAACGCCAGACTGTAGCCGCACATCCACCAAAGAATGCTGACTAGTCCGGCGATACCCAGGCATTGTGCCAGCACCGACAACACATTCTTTCGGCGCACCAAACCGCCATAAAAGAGCGCCAGCCCGGGCAGTGTCATGAACAGCACCAGTGCCGCACAGATCATCTGGAACGCGTTGTGGCCGGGGCCCGGCCCGCCGACTTTCGTGGTCAGGCTCGGATTGGCTGCGTTACCTCGAGCGCCATTGTTCAAGTAGGCCTCCAAATCAGCTACGCGTTCCTCCAAACTGGGTGTGCTTAACTTCTCAGTTGTGGGAGTAGTCGTAGGTCCTGTATCGGCAGCTGGCACCGCCAACGGCAGCGCCATAAATGCCACCCACAGACTGAACCCCGTTAATACCTTTTTCATCTCAGCCGCCACGTTAGAATTTGCCGGTTTCCAAGTTAAACAGCCTGTTCTCCCTTTTCGTCAGTGCGGATGCGAACAGCCTCCTCGATACGTGAGACGAAGATCTTGCCGTCACCGATCTTGCCGGTCTTGGCCGACCTGAGAATAGCGCCAACCGCGGCATCCGACTGCCCGTCACTCGTCACCACTTCGATCTTTATCTTAGGCAGAAAGTCCACGGTGTACTCGCTGCCACGGTAAATCTCCGTGTGCCCTTTCTGTCGGCCGAAACCTTTGACTTCACTGACGGTCATTCCCTCGATCCCCACCTCCCCCAAGGCGTCTTTAACTTCCTCAAGTTTGAACGGTTTAATTATGGCTTCAATTTTCTTCATATCAGCAAACGCACCTTTCCCGGCAAAGGGAAACCAACTAAGCCCACCAGCGAGAACCGGGCTACAGTGCCTCGAGCAATGCCAGCCAAAGACTGCCTCAACAGTTCTCGCAGTCGCGCCCGGTTTAGCACCGATGATGCCAACCAGCTGCGACATTCAATGCGGAAGGCGGAAACGGTTGAAATCATTGGATATTTCAGACAGGGGGCGTTGCTGGAAAGTCCATCAACCTGCAGCGAAATAGCCAGCTGGTACGCTTTTAGCCAGCGAACCGGACCTCGCCTTCCGGCGCGAATATGTCGTGAGACTCATCGTCGGCGTTGACAATCACAGCCGTTCGACTACCGTTGCACGCTCTAAGTAACTGACCAAACCTTGATTTATGCCGAACACGAAGTCAGCCGAACGCCGCATGCGCAATAGCGCCCGCAAGAACCTGAAGAATCGCAGCGTCAAGGCGCGCCTCCACACCGCCGAGAAGAGCTACCTGGAACTCCTTTCCTCCGGCAAGAAGGACGAAGCCGCCAAAGAACTGCGGAAGCTCAACTCCACCTTGGACAAGGCTGCTAAGTCGGGCGTCCTGCACCGTGGCACCGCTGGCCGCAAGAAGTCACGGCTCGCCTTGCGTCTAGCGCGAGCGAAGTAAGTCGCCGGGTGGTCGGCGAATCGAGCCGACGGTGGCTCGGGCTGCCGAGGCACAAGGATTCCGAAGCCGTCGCTCTTGGAGCCGTCTTTCTGTGCTCGTGGCTACGCGCTCGATGGAGCTTTGGGAAATAACCTGCAACCTGCCAGGCCGAGCTTCGCCAGGCGGTATTTCAACGCCGTTGCCAGGCACCCGCACCCGTACTTGATGCTCCGCCGCAAGTTGATGGACGAAGCCTCCGGGAAGTACTTTGTCGGACAACTCACTTCGCCGATCGTGAATCCGTGCCACAGGATTTGCGCCAGCATCTGGTTGTCGAAGACGAAGTCATCCGAATTGCCTACCAGGTCTAATCTCTCCAGGATCGCCCGGGAAAACGCACGATAGCCCGTGTGATATTCCGACAGCTTGGCCCCCAGTAGAATATTCTCGATCAGCGTCAGGCCTCGGTTCGAAACGTACTTCCAAACGGGCATTCCCCCGCGCAACGCGTACCCTCCCAGAATGCGGCTGCCCAAAACACACGCATGCAGCCCGTTGCCAATGATCGAAACCATCGCCGGTATCAGTTTTGGGGTGTACTGATAGTCGGGGTGAATCATAATCACGATGTCTGCCCCTGCATCCAAAGCCAGACGGTAGCAAGTCTTCTGATTCCCCCCGTAACCTTTGTTCACTTCGTGGACGTGGACTTGCACCCCCTCCAAGCCGCGCGCAATCGCCACCGTTTCGTCCCGGCTTCCATCGTCCACCAGGATGATGGTGTCCACTACTTGCTGCTCAAGCACCTCCTCGTGCGTCTGGCGGAGCGTCTTCGCGGCATTGTAGGCCGGCATCACCACCACGACTTTCTTGTCCCGGTACATACTGATTTGTCAGCAAAATGCATGACTCCGCTATGGCATGAGAAGTACAAAATGAATTCACTCGGGACGGTTCCGTCCGAATGGGAAGCAGATTGGGTTTCAGGCCCTCCAATGGACCGATGATGATTAGGGGATTGCCGGATTAGGCGATTATGATATTGTCAGGCATATTGAGGATGCGATGCGGCATTTGGTGCTAATCTTTGTGGCAGGACTGACCAGCGCAGCCGCGCTCGGCTCACGGGCGGCGGATGTCGGCCTGATTAAAATCAAGGGTGCCATTGGGCCGGCTACGGCCAGCTACATCGCCCGCTGCATTGACGTGGCCACCGAGCGCGAAGACAGTTGCCTTGTCATTCAGTTAGATACCCCGGGCGGCTCACTCGATTCTACCAAGGAGATCGTCCAACAGTTCTACACTTCAAGGATCCCGACGGTGGTCTATGTCGCCCCCGAAGGGGCGTGGGCCGGCAGCGCGGGCTGCTTCATCACGCTGGCGGCCGATGTGGCCGCCATGGCGCCTGCCACCAGTATTGGCGCGGCGCACCCGGTTTCTATCGGGCCCGGCGGCGAGGAAAAAACCAGCGACGTGATGAAGGAGAAGCTGGAGCAGATCACTGGCAGCTTCATTGAAGGAATTGCCAAGAGGCGCGGGCGCAACGCCGAGTGGGCCAAATCTTCTGTGGTCGAAAGCAAGGCGATCGATGCCGACGAAGCGCTGGAGTTGAAGGTCATTGACCTCATCGCCAAGGACTTGCCCGATTTGCTCAGCCAGCTCGATGACCGTGAGGTGAACGGCAAGGCCCTAAAGACCGCCGGCGCGAATGTTGTGGATATTCCGATGACCACGCAGGAACGGGTTCTTCAGCTGCTCTCGCACCCCGAACTGATGATGATCCTGATGCTGGTCGCGATCTACGGTATAATTGGGGAGCTGAGCAATCCGGGTGCGATATTGCCGGGGGTGGTAGGTGCGATTGCGCTGATCCTTGTGCTTTATATGGCCACTGTGCTGCCGGTGAATATCGCCGGCATGGCGCTGATCGGCCTGGCGGTGGTCTTGTTCATCCTAGACATCTTCGCACCCACACATGGTGTGCTCACGTTCGGCGGGATCGTCGCGTTCTTCTTGGGGGCACTGATGCTTTTCAATCGCGCCGACCCCGCCTTCCGGATCTCGCTGGCGTACATCATCCCCGCGACGCTTGTGACAGCCGCATTCTTTGTCTTTGTCGTAGGCGCGGGCCTCAGGGCGCAGTTCTTCCCGGTGCGTGTGGGTCGCGAGGCGCTTGCCGGCAAAACGGTTCCGGCCCTGGCCCGTATTGATGCCAGCGGCGGCAAGGTTTTTGTTGAGGGCGAATACTGGAACGCGGCAAGCGAAACGCCGATCGAAGCCGGTCACCCCGTCGAGATTGTCGCTGTCAATGGTCTGATTCTGAAAGTGAAACCTAAACAACCACCCATAGCATAAACAACGCTAACAACCGGAAAACAGCATGGAAGAAATCATTGCCAGATTGTTCAACGTCACCTCCTGGATCGTCCCTATCATCATCCTGGGAGCGATCGTATTGCCACAAGCCATTCGGATCCTGCGCGAGTATGAGCGCGGCGTGATCTTTCGGCTCGGTAAACTGCTGTCCGCAAAAGGACCGGGGCTGATTTTTCTCATTCCGGTCGTGGACCGCATGGTCAAAATGGACCTGCGCGTCGTCACCATTGATGTCGCCAGACAGGAAATCATGACCCGAGACAATGTGCCCGCCACCGTTGATGCGGTCGTCTATTTCCGCATTGTGGAACCGGTTGACGCGGTGATCAAGGTCGAGAACTTCTATAAAGCCACTTCGCTCATTGCGCAGACCACCCTCCGCAGCGTCCTCGGCCAGGCCCCGCTGGACGACTTGCTCTCGCAACGCGAGTCAATCAACCAGAAGCTGCAGGAGATTATTGACCGTCAAACCGAGCCTTGGGGAGTAAAAGTCACCGCCGTTGAGGTGAAAGATGTCGCGCTGCCCGACAGCATGAAACGCGCGATGGCCAAGCAAGCCGAGGCCGAACGTGAGCGCCGCGCCAAGATCGTCAACGCCGAAGGCGAGTACCAAGCGGCCGAGAAGATGGTTCAGGCCGCCTCGATGATCAGCAAAGAGCCAATCGCTCTGCAATTGCGCTTCCTCCAGACGATGCGCGAAATCTCCAGTGAGCACAACACCACCACCTTTGTGCCGATCCCAATTGACTTATTCACGCCGTTCATGAAGGGCCTGCCAAAGGCCTGAGACGCGGTAACCCAAGTTGAGATGCCTTGCCGCCACTCGCGCACATGCGGGGCCCAGGTGAGCACCCTCAACGTGCCGATGTAGATCGCAAGAAGTTGGTGCCGCAATCTGCTGATACAGTCTCAGGCTATTTGAGATAGCAGTGGTTCCCGAACACATCCGCCCGCACGGTTCTCCAATGCCGGAGATATCGGTGTGACAACGCTGTGATACCCATGAGATCCCGGTGTGTATCCCATGGGGAGCGCTCCCCATGGGAACCACACCGTAGCACCACCCTGCCGTCACCGTATCGCCAAGCCAAAGCTGCCCGGGTCAGCGGGGACTGGACGGGCCCCGCAACGTCCAGGTTGGAGACCGCGGGACCCATTCGTTGGCGGTGGGCGCAGGCGAATACACCCGGCTTGCGGCGCAGGCCTTGGGCCCACCTGCCCGGTGAGACTATTACAACCGATCTTACTCAGATTGGATTCTGCGCTTTGCGCAGGTAATACGTTGATTTTAGGCCGGATTGCCGCATCTTTCGCTTGCCGCTTCGCACTGTCTCGATACACTCCGGCCAGTGCACACGCGTAACCAACAGCCGCGCCCTGGCGGCAGAGTATCCAGCCGGGCGCTGCCTACCATCGAGCCAGAGAATTATGCCTAAACCCATTACTGTTTTTCTTCCCTACAGCGGCCAGGAACACACCCGCCGAACGATTGACCAGTTGCAGCAGTCGCCCTTGGTTGAGCGAATCTGTCTATTGGCAACCGGAGGTGTCGGAAGCCTCCCGGAAGGCTGTGAGCGCGTGGCCGTGAAAACACTGTATGGCACCCGTACCATGCGGATGATAGCGCAGAAAAGCGCCACCCCCTACACGCTCCTGGTCATCCATGACACAACCATCGAATTTGGTCAGTTCGCCCTTGACCGGCTGCTCTCAGTGGCCGGTTTGACCGGCTCAGGCATGGTCTACTCGGACTACCATGACATTCAAGCTCAGCAGAGGATTTCCCACCCGGTTATCGAGTATCAGTTAGGCAGCGTGCGTGATGACTTCAACTTCGGTTCGGTGCTCTTCCTCAGCACCAAGGCCCTCAAAGCAGCTGCCGCCAGCCTGCGACAGGACTTCCAGTATGCCGGGTTGTACGCGCTGCGAATGGCCGTCTCGCGCCAACACACCCTCACCCGCGTGGTCGAGCACCTCTACGGCAAAGTCGAACTGGACGTCCGCAAGTCTGACCAGAAGCAGTTTGATTACGTTGACCCGAAAAACCGTGCCGTGCAAATCGAGATGGAAGCCGCTGCCACCGAACACCTGAAGCGAATCGGCGCGTGGCTCAAACCGCGCTTTAAGATGCCTAACCTGGCGGACACGGCGTTCAAAATTGAGGCCTCAGTGATCATCCCTGTCAGAAACCGGGTGAAGACCGTTGGCGATGCGGTCACCTCAGTCCTGAAGCAGCAGACCACCTTCCCGTTTAATCTCATTGTCGTGGACAACCATTCCACCGACGGAACAACCGACCTGCTTCGCTCCTTCGCCCAGAAGGACCGCCGGTTGCTCCATGTAATCCCGGAGCGGCAGGACTTGCTCATCGGCGGATGCTGGAACGAAGCGATTATGCATCCGGCTTGCGGCCGGTTCGCGGTCCAACTCGACAGTGACGACATCTACAAGGACGAGACCACTCTCCAGAAGATTGTAGATGCGTTCCACCGCGAGAAATGCGCTGCCGTAATCGGCTCCTACCGGATGACAAATTTCAAATTGGAGGAAATCCCGCCGGGGGTGATTGACCACAAGGAGTGGACGCCCGACAATGGCCGGAACAACGCGCTCCGCATCCACGGGCTGGGCGCCCCGCGCGCTTATTACACGCCAGTTATCCGAGGCATTCGGTTCCCGAACGTCAGCTACGGCGAGGATTACGCCGCCGTGCTGGCCGTCTCCCGCCAGTACCAGATCGCCCGCATCTATGAGCCGATTTATCTTTGCCGCCGCTGGGAAGGAAACTCCGACGCTGGCATTGATGTCACCAGGCAGAACGCCTTTAATTTCTACAAGGATAAACTGCGCACCTTCGAGATACTCGCCCGGCAGAGGATGAACAAAGGGGGAAAACCTGCCGCGGCCACCACGAAGAAGATCACGACCGGCAAGCGCAAGTCCGCCTAAGCTCGCCGATAACCCCTCGAACCAATCGTGGCCAGGCCCATTGAGCAAATCGCCATCTCGGAACGCGAGTTGGCCCCGTTCGTCTCCGACAACGACCCATCGAGCAAAGCCCATGCGCTGCTGGAGCAGCAGAAGGGAGTGTGGGATTTGCTGCGAAACGGCTATGACACCCTCCGCACAGTCAAGACCCGGGTGTTCGAATTCAACGGATTCCACATCAAGGTGCAGTTCAACCCCGGCCGCATGATCTCGACGGTGGCAAAGGTGGATGCGACCTCCATTAAGGAACGAAAGTGCTTCCTTTGCACCGAGAATCTGCCGCCCACCCAGCGCGGCATCCCGAGTGACGGCGATTACCTGGTGCTCTGCAATCCGTTTCCCATCTTCCCGGAGCATTTCACCATCTCCTGCCTGCGGCACGAGCCCCAGCTTATCCGCGGCTCATTTGATGCGTTCCTCAGGATCACTCGAGATTTGGGAGCGCGTTACATGGTGCTGTACAACGGGCCCAAGTGTGGCGCCTCGGCACCCGATCATCTACACTTCCAGGCGGGAACCCGGGCTCCGGTTCCCTTGAATGCCGAGTTTGACGAAATGAAGGCGACGCATGCAAGCCAACTGTTCGCCTCTAGCCCTTTCCGTGCCTGGAGCGTTGAGAATTGCCTCCGTCACTTCATTACCTTCGAGTCGGCGGATGCGGCCATGCTCCATCGAGCCTTTGGCGCGCTGTACAAGTCCTTTCAGACCAGTGGCTCGCCGGAGGAAGAGCCAATGATGAACATTCTCGGCTTCTACGGAAACGGCGAATGGAGACTCCACTTCTTCCCCCGCGCCAAACACCGCCCTGCTTTCTACTTTAAGGAAGGCGACGACAAGCTGCTAATCAGTCCTGCCGCCGTCGAACTCGGCGGCATTTGCACGACTCCACGCGAACAGGACTTCGAGAAAGTCACCCGCGAGCACCTGGTGGAGATGTATCACGAAGTCTCCATCTCGCCCGAGAAGTTCGCTGCCATTAAGGCGCAGCTGGCCGCTCACCTTCCGGCAGTGGCGAACGCCGCCATCTGACCATCGGCCCGCCGCCACGCCGAAATCCAGCAGCTGGCAAAATAGGGTCAGCGAATGCCAAGGGACGGGTTGGAACTCAAAGCAACTTCGGCTATATGGCGTAGTGTCCGGTGACAGAACGTTTCTTCCCACGGGGTTCCCCACCCCTACCTCCTTGGCGTCTGTCACCGGGCGCCTGTTCTGAATACGAGTGGGCGAACGACAAGACGAAGGGCCGGGACGAGCAAGAAAGCTCATGAGAGATTTGCCTACAATAGCGCCGCCGGGACGCTGCTGGTCGTAACAGCACTGCCCGCACTCAAGGAAGTCGTTGTTCCCCGTGGCCAGCTTATCGAGATCGGCAACTCCTTCAGGCCGCCAGAGGTAATGACCCAGAGCGGCGCCCGAGTCAGGCCCCACGAATCAATCGAAATAGCCAAGGATACCCCGGGCCGCACCCGGCCAGCCGCTGCACATCTTACGGGAGAACCTGGGGCCTGATGGTGCAGCTATGCAGGGCTGCCAGGCGTTCGCCAAGTCGCTTGAACATCGCCTCGTCCTGGCAAATTCCCACGATGGCGCCCCCGGAACCGGAGAATTGCGCGCTGGCGCCGCAACGGCGGGCTGTTTCGATCATCTCAATTTGCCAGGGAGGCAAGTTGTAGATGCTGCGCCGCGTGTCGAAATTCTCGTCCATTAACCGGCCCAATTCCTCGTAGTCGCGCCGCAGCAGCGCCTCCCGCCCCCGAGCGGCCAGATCGGCACAGTGCTTCATCGCATTAACCACCTTCTCCTCACCGCGGTTGTAGCGCCCGCGAATGTCATTGTGGAACACCTCGGTTGGCTCGCTGAAATCGGTGTGGTACGACAGGTAAAGGGGCGGGAGCAGTCCCGGATCCAACGGCTCGTAGAGGTAGCTGGAGAAACCCTGCACACTGCGTTCCTGTGCCCGGTCAAAGTCCATGTAAACCACCCCTTCGTAAACCTGGGCGACTCGATCCTGAAGGCCGGCCATGATGCCCAATTCCTCGCGTTCAATCGGCAGGGCGAAGCTTGGCTGGGCTTCCTGGGGAATCACCACCTCATAGAACTCCATCAGGCACCGCAGCGTGGCGATGATGATCGCGCTGGAACCCGCCATGCCAACCTGCCGCGGGACATTGGTCTGGTAGCGCACCGAGAAGTTGCGGTCGTGCAGCTTGATGTTCCGAGCCTGGCAGTAGTCCACAAAACGCTTGATGGTGGCCTTGACCAGCCGGATGCCGCCGTAATAGCCGTGCAGCTTGACGTCCCGGGCCAGGTCCTGGATCGAAGCGAACCGCGCCCGGTCATTCTCCGCCAGCACGATGTCGAGCGTATCCCACTCGTAAAGCACCACCTCGGCACAAAAGTTACGGACAATCATCGAGATCGTCTTCCCGTGGTATCCGTCCGACGGGTTCCCAATCAACCCCGCCCGGGAGTAAGCGCGTTTACGGATTAGGTTCATGCAGCAATTGGACCAGGAACTTGCGAAGCGCTGCCCCGTATTTCCGGTCGGCCAGCGCAAACTCGACAAAAGCGCGGAAGTAAGCATCGTAGTTTCCGATGTCGAAGCGGCGCTCGTTCGTGCGCAGCCGCATTCCCAGAACCTTGCCTCCGCCCTGGATGATCAGGCGGATGGCGTCGGTCAATTGAATCTCCCCGCCCTTGCCGGCCGGAGTGCGCTGCAGCGCGTCAAAGATCGACGGCGCGAAAACGTAGCGGGCAGCGATCGCCAGGTTGCTCGGCGCTTCCGCAACACTTGGCTTCTCAATAACGTCCGCCAACTCAAACACCTCCCCGTCTCCCCTGGCACGGGCCACGCCGTAGTTATGCACCTCACTTCTGGGAACCGCCTCAAATGCCACCACCCCTTCCGCCTTCTGCTCCGCAAAGCAGCGCACCATGCGGCGGACGATGTCGCTTTGCGCCTGCAGGCCGATGATGGAATCCCCCAGCGCCACGACAAAAGGCAGATCGCCCACGAAAGGTTGCGCGCACAACACGGCGTGCCCCAAGCCCAGCAACTGGCGCTGGCGCGTGTAGAAATACTGCACCGGCGCCCGCTCGAATTCCAGTTCCTCCAGCAAATCCTCCTTGCCCGTCTCGCGCAGATTCTCAATCAGTTCGTCATTGAGGTCGAAATGGTTCTCGATCGACGTCTTGCCCGGACCGGTAACAAACAACATCCGCTTCATTCCGGCACGAGTCAGCTCTTCCGCTATATACTGCACCCCCGGCTTGCGCCCGACCGGGAGCATTTCCTTGGGTTGCGATTTCGTGGCGGGCAAGAGGCGCGTGCCCAGTCCTGCCACCGGCACTACTGCGATGTTGACTTCATTCATGCGATGGCAGCGAGCATAACCTGATGCCCAGCGAAGTCAAGGTGTGAATCCGAGCGCCGGCGCTGCCTGTAGTGTCGCGGGAGTCAGCCCGCGGCAGCATCCATGCCGGAGGCGCGACACCGTTTGCCAGGAATCTCCAGAGTTGCTGGGTAGCCATTAGCGCAGCGGCGCCAGTCCCACGCTGAGGAAGCCGGAGAATCGTTTCACTCGGGTCGCACCCCCCCCGAACTGTCAAACTTGAGGCAGCCCTGTTCGTCCCAAGGATTCAACAGATTGCGCTTGAAATTCCGACCTGTCGGCGCAGTGTTAATGCGGAACGGAAGAAGACATCCTGTTTATGACATCTCCAGACGCCCCCCTCCCTGCAACCCGGGAAATCCAAACCCGCCTCCTGCCTGCTTGCCGGTGCGGTCATTCGCATTCTGGTAAGTGGCCAGGCCGTGCCGGAGAAGACTGGCTTACCGTCAAACCAGCCGAGCCTAAAGCGGGCGAACCGCCTCTCATTGAATACGAATGCCTCGGCTGCCACCGCCGCTACCGCTTACGCGGCACCAAACTTTGCGAGGTTCTGGCGGATGGTTCGGAGCGACCCTACATGCGTGAAGGTCGGTACGGCCGCTGGCTTTCCTGTCGCTGAGGCGCCAGCCATTTCTCGGGTTGTGGCCATCCACCGTGTTCCCTCGGCTATCAACCGGTCCCTGGGGTCTTTACCCCATAGCGTGATGGCGAGAGAATGATACCTTGGCACTGCAATTGTGATTCGACTCGCGAAGGAGGCGAGTTATGTGGCACTACGCTGAGCGGCCCAGCCTTGGGCCGCTCGCTTTCTTTCCGGTCGGCAGCAAAGCCTTGACCCATGAAGCCCACGCCAGAACTAACCCTGGCACTTTTGGTCGTGACCGTCGCTGCCATTGCCGCCGGCTGGGGGCTGTCCTACCAGTTAGCCCCCGAGGGCCAGCGGCCGCAGCGACTCCGTGAACTCCTTGTGTGGTCCGCCAAAGGACTGCTTCTCCCCCTCGCCATCTGGACTCTGATGAACCTGGGCCTTTCCTGGAAGCTCCAGCCGTTCATGCCACAGGTGCAGGCGGCGCAGAACAGCGGCAACTGGCTTCCAGCCTATCTGCGCGTCCTGGCGGTTGGCCTCTTCGTCATCGGATCCTTCTGGTCATTCGTGACGCTCGCGTGGGCCATTATACAGGCGGGACGCAAGGCGGAGGGGGGAAACCGGGCACAATTCAAAGCCTTGTGCCTGACCTGCCTTATCGCGATGGCGGTGCCTGCGCTGGTCATTTTGTTCTTCGGCGGCTGGGCCATGATCGGCCTGGCGGGGATCGCCCTTCTTGCTCCCATGGCGGGCTATGGAGCCGCGGTCTTGCGCGTCAGGAAGCCCCCGCCGATGTATGCACGCGCCATCGCCAGGTTGAAGTTCGGCAAGTACTCTGAAGCCGAGTGGGAGATTATCCACGAACTCGAGAACTGCGAAGACGACTTTGAAGGATGGATGATGCTGGCGGACCTGTACGCGAACCAGTTCAAGGACCTGCCCGAAGCCGAGCGGACCGTGCTCGAGATCTGCGACTTGCCCAGGACGACGCCCTCCCAGATTTCCGTCGCGCTGCATCGGCTGGCCGATTGGCATCTGGGCCGGTCAGGCGACCCTGCGGCAGCCCGGCGCGCGCTGCAGCTGATTTGCGACCGCCTCCCCGGCACACACCTCGCCCGGATGGCGCGGCTCCGCATTAACCAACTGCCGGCGACCGCGACAGCACTTCGCGAGCAGCAGAGCGGGACGCGCATTCCGCTGCCCGCGCTAGGTGATTCGCTTGCCGGCCAACCGGCTCCAGCCCTGTCGGAAATGGACCAGCGCAAGGCCGCCGAAGCCGCCAATGCGTGCGTCGAACTTCTCAAACATGACCCCAACAACACACCTGCCCGGGAGCGACTGGCCCGACTGTTCGCTGAACGCTTGGGCAAACCTGACCGGGGAATTGAACAAGCCGCCCTGTTACTGGACATGCCGGATCAACCGGAAAACCGGCGGGCCGAATGGCTGGGGCTCATCGCCGCATGGCATATCAAATATCGGCATGATCCTCAGTCAGGGCGCGAAGTCCTGGAGCGCCTTGTTCTCGAGTTTCCCCAGACCCCGCAAGCCCTGGCCGCGCGGCGGGAGCTTCAGTTAATGGATGCCGGGTCCAGGAAAAGAACTTGAGCCCCCGGCTGACGAGCAGTGCTGCAACGACCCATTTGCCCTTAAGGCTCCAGGCTCAGGGGTAAACCGTCCGGTAGTAGCGAGTCGTCGGGGGCGGGTCTGAGTTATCGGTAACCTCAAACAGGCCGTTGTCACCGGCTTTGGCCGTCTTGAGGAATGACCATGGACCACTTGGTTCGGGTGCCCACTCCACCGTGTAAGTGTAGTTGGGTATGCCGATGAAGGTAACACGGAAGGTCCCGTTAGCATAAGCGGGCGGGACAACGATGTTCGGGGAGACGCCGCCACCGCCTACAGTAACACTTACGGTGCCGACGGAGGTGCCGCCCTGGCCGTCGCTTACGGTGAAGGTGTAGCTGTCCAGACCGCTAAAGTCGGCTGGCGGCGTATAGCTGATGGCACTGCTCTGCAATGCGACCACGCCACCCTGGGCGCTGACCGATGCGGCGTCGCTCACGCTGAGCGTGTCGGTCGGGTCGGCGTCGGTGGCGCCGTAGAGGAGCTTGGATTTGGCATACGTGGCGGTGGTGTTCTGGCCGGTGCCCTGGGTCTTGTTCTGGGCGACAGGGGCATGGTTTGGCCCGACGGTAACGCCTAACGACACCGGTTCGCCCACGCAATCCGCGGCGGTAGTTTCGGTGACCATGATGCTGCCGCTGGCGCTACCAAAGTTGACGGTGATCTGGTTGTTATTGGGCCCCGTCGCGCCGGTGATGATCGTGGCCTCGGCCGGCACGGTCCAGGCATAGCTGGACCCGCTGGTCAGGGTGACCGAATAGGTCTTGCCCGCCTGGCCTATAGCGACCGAGGAACTGCCACTGATGGCGGAGGTTTCCACCGGATCGGGCTGCGTGATAGTGACCGGCAGGTTCGGACTCAGGCAACCATTGCCGTCTCTCGCTATCATCTGGTAGGTGGCCGCTGACAGGCCGCTGAAGACCATACCGCTCTGCCAGGTGGCACCAGCGTCCTTGGAGTACTGGTAGCCGGCGTCGCTGCCGCCGGTGGCAGAGTTCAAAACGATCTGACCATTGTTACCACCGTTGCAGGTAGCGTTGACGCGGGAATCTGTGTCTTCTGTCAGGGCGACCGCCGCAGGTGCAGTCAAAACTACTGATGTGGTGGCGCTGACGAAACCATCGCTGCTTTGCACTTTGATCTCGTAAAGTCCGCCACTCAACGCGGAAAAGGTGTAAGGGCTGGAAGTTGCCGATGTCCAGGTCGCCCCGCCGTCCTTCGAGAACGTATAAGGCGCAGTTCCTCCGGTCACTGCGACGAGTATGCTTCCATCGTCGCCGGGCGAGTTGCAGGTCGGGTTGTTCGCCGTGGTGGCGAACGCGGGGGGCGTGCCGACCACAAGGACAAGCTCGCTGTTGGCGTTCAGGGCCAACCGCGCCGCGTTGGCCGGGGCAGTAAAGCCGTTTGGCACCGAGACCGTCGCGGGCAGAGGTCCAGCTACCGGCGTGATGTTGTTGATGCCCTTCGCAATAAGCCTGTACGTGCCGGCCCCTATGGTCCCGCTGGCGGTTGTCACGGTGACCGGGTTGCCCGCCAGGGTCACGGAACCCGCTCCAGTGACCGTCAGCGGAGCGGTTGTCTTATCATAAGCAGTGAACTGCAACGGGCTGGTAGCCGCAAAAGTCAGGCCCTTGCCTGTGGCAGTTTGAATCGTCCCGGAGGAACCGTTGCCGGTCGCTTTCAGGACCTGGCTGCTGCCCAGCGTCAGCGGGGTGGTTAAACTTGCGACGCTGAACGCCGCGCCGCCGGCGAGGCTAATGTTCGCCGAACTGCCGATCGAACCCGAGCCATTCAAGGCGAGGGTGCCCGCATTAATGGTTGTATCGCCGCCATAAGTATTAACGGCAGTAAGGGACAAGGTGCCCGCGCCCATCACCGTCACCCCGCCGGGACCGCTGATCACACCGGTGAAACGCGTCTCGCTGGTGCTGCCCGCCTTCAGCGTCACGCTCTTGTTAAGCGTGAGACCTCCCGCATAAATAGTTGGCCCCGTTGTTCCACTGTCCGATCCAATCGTGGTGGTGCCGGTGCCTTGATTGGCCACCACAATCGGAATGCTAAGCGTAATATAGCCGGTCCGGAAGAGGGAGGTTGGACTGCTGCCCGTGCCAGCGTCGTTTAGGGTCACCGTGCCAGTGCCTAGTGCGGAGTTGTGGCCCCAGACAATCGTGCCCGCACTGATTGTCGTGCCGCCAGAGAAAGTGTTGTTCCCGCTCAATGTCAGGATGCCGCCAGACTCCTTTCTAAGAGTACCTGTCCCGCTAATGACGCCCGAGTAAGCTTGGACGTTGGGATTGGCAAACACCAGGCTGGCGTTATTGACAATGTTGTTCGCCACGCTGCCGTTGCTGGTTGAGCCGTCCCCCAGTTGTAGCGTTCCGGCACTGATGGTCGTCCCGCCGCTGTAAGTGTTCGCGCCGCTAAGGACCACTTTGCCGGCGCTGGTTGCGGTATTGTTGATGTTCACGTTGCCGGTGCCGCTGATCACACCCGTCTTGAATTCCACAGTGCCCCCGGACTGGTCGGCAACCAGGTTGACCGCGCCGTTAAGAGTGATGTTGCCGGTAAAGGTATTGACGCCGCTGGAGTTTAGGCCACCCACAACCTTTGTGCCGCCAGAATTATAGACGGTGATAGCTTGCCCAACGGTCGTGCCGCCACTGTCGGCGGCCTGCCAAAACTTCGCCAGCTTCGCATCCGCCGGATTGGCGCCCAACTGGACCCGCAAACCGCTCGGCAGGCTGCCCCCCGCATCAATCCACAATTCGCCCGCCTTGGCGGTATCCCCCACCACGTAGATCCAGGAGTTCCCGCCCCAGGTCTGGGCTGCCGTGAACCTGACCTTGCTGCCCTGCTGGATCGTCAGGCTTACACCCGACCGGCCCGCTGCGCCCCCGGCCAAATCCGCGCTGACCGTCAGCATTTTCGAGTTGTTTCCCCAGACCTGATACGGCGATGCGTTGTCGTTATAGACCGGCTGTTGCAATGTCAGGTCTCCATTCACCGGGTTCAGCTCAATGTGCCCGGCGCCGTTCTTGTTGCCGGACAGGGGGATGTTGACGATCTGAGCATGCGAACTGCGGTTTTCCAGTCGCTGGTTGAAGTTGATGCCGCTCCCTGCCCCGTTCAAAGTCAACGCCGCTCCAAAAGTCGTTTCCCAGATGATGTTGCTGATGTTATTGCCCCAACCGGAAGCGGCGTCGTAGTACAGGCTCGTTTGGCTGCCGTTGTTGCGGTAGTTGAACACCAGGTTCCCGTTCGAGAACGGCCACGGCTGGGCTGGGCACGAATTGCCGTACCAATTTTCGCACCAGGTAAAATTGCCCCGTGAACCGTCCCCATCCCAGTTGATGTCCGCGCGAACGGGGCCAACCGCGGCGCCGAGCACCAGCCCCAGGGCCGTAGCCCAGGGCCCGAGCAGCGATCCCATCGCGTGCCTTGCCGTGCGAGCGGAAAGCCGGGCCAGCCTGCCGGGGCGTTGGGTGAACCACGTAGCGGGGAGTAATGCGACCATGTGTTGCGTTGTCTTCATCCGAGTAAAGGCTGTTAATCAAAGCCCAGCGCGGGCAGCAACCTGCGCTGCGGTCCCATCCGCGTAAACGACACCCCACGGACAGCACCCGGGCCCGGTCAAGGCTCTTGGCCTCGGCTCACACTGCTTTCCGAATTACCAGGCCCGCGCCATTTGCTAGGGCATTTCCGGCTGTCGGTCAATCACAATTTGCGCGATTTGGAGGTTTCCCAGCGCGTCGCTGCTCGCGCCACCAGATGAATCGGCCAGTCCACCGCTCGAGCTTGGAGCCGTTCACCCCATTCATGCCCATTAGCGCCCCCAAGGCTGGGGCACCGCGCCAGGGCAGGATGCGGCGAGGCCACGCTGTCATGCTTGGCGGGCCACCGCGCGTCTCTTGCGTGGAGCAGGCCTCATGGGTGACACACCGGCCTGTCGCCTGGGTCGCGCTGCGCTTGTTGTTCGTAGGCACGACAGGCCTCGGCGAACACCTGGTCCACACTGATCGCCTGGAGGCAGAGGTTGTTGCGGCAGGGAGACTGGCGGTTGTTGTAAGCGTTCACGCATGGGCTGCATGCGATCCCCGCCCACAACGCCGTATTGCGCGGGGAGCGCGCCGCGTAGAGGTGCGGCGTCTCCGGCCCGAAGAGTGTTACCACGCGAATCGGCGTGAGCGTCGCGAAATGGGCCGGGCCGCTGTCATTAGTCACCAGCACCTCGGCCAGCGTGTAGAGCACCAATAACTGGCGGAGCGTCGTCTTGCCCGCGAATGTCACGCAGCGCGCTGAGCCAACCTGGCGAGCCAGTTCAGTCGTTGCCCGGGCTTCGTTGGGCGCACCGGTGAATCCAATCCAGGCGTCGGGAAACTTCGCCAGCAGGCGCTTGGCCAGCTCCACGTAGCGTTCCGTCGGCCAGCGGCGCAACGGCAGCAGGTCGCTGGCATTGGGGTTGAGCAGGATCAGCGGCGGCTGGCCGCCCGTGACGCCGCGCACGATCTCCTTGACCTGGGCCAGTTCCTCCGGACGCGGCGCGAATTGCGCCGGCGCATGATTTGCCGGCGGCAGAATCAGGCCGCAAGTGGGCAGCGCCACCGGGTCGCAGCGCAAGGCCTCGACGAGCGTCCAGAACGTCTGGCTGGTATGCAGGTGCGGATTGTAAAGCAGCCGGTGCGTCATCAGGTTCCCACGGTAGGGCCCGCCGCCGAAGAAGGCATGGAACCCGACGCGCCGCCTGGCCCCGCTCAGGAATGTCAGCGCCGCCGAACCCCGCGAGAAGAACTCCATGTCAATCGCCGCGTCGAACTTCATCCGCCGCAACCGCCGGATTACTCCCAGCGTGCCGCGCAGTATCGCGGCTAACGAATCGGAGGCGATGGTAATCACGTTCGCTTGCGGGAGGACATCCAACACATCCAGGATGAACCGGTTCTCCTGGAGCGTGATGAAATAGACATTCTCCCGCCCGACGAGCTGCGCGGCGCGCTGCAGCGCCCCGTAGGCCAGCACCGTCGAGCCTTGCTCGGCCAGCTTCACCAGCAGCAGGTTGCGCAGCGGCGCCGACGCGGGGGGAATCGAGCGCCCGAACAGGCTACGCAGGCACGTGAGCGTACAGCAAAGGGGAATTCCCAGCCAGCGGTCAGCCTTCTGCAGCGTGGTAACGATCATGTTGGGTGCTGGGGATACCACGCAGCAGCCGAACCGTCGAGCAGGATCACGCTTTCAGAAAGCACGCCGACATCAGGGCGTGTTGCCCAAAGCACATTTCCGGGAGGGCGAGCGTCCCCGCGAGCCCAGACTTTTTTGGAAGGCTGAGGAAATCAGGGCTCGCGAGGACGCTCGCCCTCCCAACAAGCCGTGCACGCGACCAGGGCAACACGCCCTGACGTCGGCGGCTGCGCGCGCGAAGCGCCCCTACACGGCATCAATCCACGCCACGACCGCCTACCGCCACCGAAGAATGCGGGTCCGAACCAAGACGATCAGTCTCTTCATCGCGCTGCTTGGCTACGCCCTGGCGCTCAAGGAATCCCGGGGTACTTCAGGCGATAGAAGGCTTTTTCGGACGGTGGATCATTGTCCACGTAGATGAACAGCCCGTCCCCCGGGGCGTTGGTGGTCCACAGGTCTTTCAGGTTTTGCGTAAAGTCGACATCGGTGGCCCGCTGGACAATGTAGGTGAACCCCGGTACGCCCGCAAATCGCGCCGTCGCCGCTCCGCCCGACACGGTGATCCCCTGTGCCTGT
Organism: Candidatus Paceibacterota bacterium; assembly: GCA_035452965.1. Taxonomy (NCBI): domain Bacteria; kingdom Bacillati; phylum Minisyncoccota; species Minisyncoccota bacterium. The sequence continues at coordinate 27,488 of DAOTCE010000006.1, forward strand.
CCGTACCTGTAAACAACGTCAATGTTGATCTTCGCGGTGCGCGTGCCCCCCCGGTTGTCCGTGACCACGTAATCGAATTCGTCATTCACGTTGGCAGCCAGGGTGTAGAAGATGTATTTGTCGCTGTGCGTGATGGTCGCGCCCTTCGGGCTGGCCTTGCACTCCTTCAGCACCACTGGGTCCCCATCTCCGTCCGAGGTGTTGAACAGGTCGCTGAGCTTGATCTTTAGCGACGTATCCCAGCCGCGTCTGATGGTTGGGGAGTTCGCAGTGGGGCTGCTATGCACCCGCAAGAGGCCACTCGTCTTGAGTGCAACTGTATCCCAGGCCAGGTCGAGGCTGCCGTTCGGATTGGCCGGGCTAATGGTAATAAACTCACCGGCATAGCTGCCGGCGTTGAAAAGCTGGAACTCATCGCCGGCTTCAAAATCCGCGCCTAAGTTAGCCACCTGCAGCGAGCCACCGGCCGTGAAATTGCCAATGCCGCTGATCAGGTCTGAAAGCTCGCTCCCATCGTTGCGGTCAATCTGCACCACCGTTGTGCTGCCCGCGTTGAGCGTCACACTCTTCGAGCCGCTGATCGTCAACGTATCGGTAGCGGTGTCGAGCTCGCCCGGAGCGAGCGTGCCACCTTCCTCCACAATGATGTCGCCGCCGATGGTGCCGCCGCCGCCCAGGGTGGCCGTGTCGCCCACCGTGACCGCCCCGCTGCCAATTGCGCCGTTCACCAGCAACCTGCCACCGCTCACCGTCGTGCTCCCGCTGTAATCGTTCGCCGTGTTCAGCGTCAGCGTGCTGCTGCTCAGTTTGGTCAACCCGCCGCTGCCGCTGATCTTGCCGGTGCCGGAGATTGTGTAACTCGCTGTTGAATTATTCGACACACTCAACGGGCTAACCGTAGTTTCCAGGGTGATGATGGCTGGATCGTTGGTGACACTGTCATCCAGGAGTGCATTGAAACTGTCACAGTACCTGGTGGACTTTGCCCCCCCATCCTTCCACAGGCCAGCCGTGCTGAAGTCCCAATCGCCGTTGCCACCGGTCCAGTTAAGTGGATCCTCATCCACCGCGATCATCACCGGAGTGGAATAGGCCGCGGAACAAGCGCCACTGGCAACACGCGCCCTAAAATACTTCGTTTTCTCATGAAGATTAAGACCGCTCGTATCCAACGTCGTGCCAGTCTTTCCAGAGATGTCGGTGAAGTTCACGTTGTCCTCGGAAACCTCCCATTGGATCGTGCCGGTGTGGCCCGAGACCGTGATGGTTGTACCGCTGTCGATGCCAGGGCAGATGTGGGTCGGCACCAGCACGGGGTAGTCGTAAGTGCCATTTCCAATATTCTCAGCGTTATAACCTTTGAGATGCAGATACCAAGTGCCACCGCCGGAGCTCGGCGGGGTTTGAATCGTGCCGCCTGACCATTGGGTCTCCGTATCCGTCCAGGTGTGCGTGGGCGACGTGTCGAAGACATACCTGTAATACTCGATCGTGCCCGCCCCAAAGCCTCCGACCGCAGTCCACGTCACCGGGCCGTCCTGAGCCGGGGTGGCGCTGCTGGCGGTGACGCTCCCCGCCCCCGGCGGAGCGGACAAGGTCCATTTGCTTTGCGCCGTGGAAGGGTCGGCCGTGTTGCCGAGCTGGTCGCTGACGGTGACAACAAGACCCCCGTACTGGGTGTTCGGTTGGAGGTCGGTCCATGTGTGGCTCGCCCCCTTAGGCCCGCTGTCGCTGGCGCCGGTGCGGCTGTAGTTGTAACCGGTGGAGGCATTGATCCCTGAATGGGCGTCCGTGCCGCCGCCGGTCACTTCGATGCTGCTCGACGTGATCGTGCCAAAACCCATGCTGATGCCGGTGGGCGGTGTGTTGTCGTATTTGAACTCGAAGGTTGACGTGCTGGACTCGTTTAACGCGTAGTCAATCGTATTCACGTTGAAGTAATAGGTTCCGCTGGCCTGTGCTCCCGGACCGTAGCTGGTATCTGTCGTAAACGTACCGGGACTGCCGCTGCTGCTGGTGCCGAAGTAGTACTTTTGCCCGCGCACGCCCGACACGCCTTGGCCGCTCACCTCGGAATCCGTCCCCGAGGTCCAGGTGAACGTAGGCGCGGAAACCGTCTTCTGCCAAGCGCCGCTTGTCACTCCCGCTGCCGCCAGGTCCGTGGGGGTGCTGGGCGCCGTCGAGTCGGTGGTGTAGAAGGTGCAACCGCTCAGCGCGGTGCGGTCGGGCTTGGCAAAGCGCAGATGCAACCCGTAGCCGCCACCCCCGTTCTCCACCTTCATCACCACCCGGTACCAGTTGTTCTGGGTGAGGGTTAACGGTCCGTCGAATTCCGTGTCAGCCGCAGCGCCGCGGCCATCCCCCAGGAAGTTTGCCCGGTTAACCTCATTCACCCAGATTTTACAGTCATCATCTGATCCCCAGCCAATGTACGCCGCACTGGTCGTCGTGCCGGTGTACTTCATGTACACAGCCGCGTACGTCGTGCCGTTGTCCTGTGCCGCCGCATTATAAAAGCCGGACTCCAAAAGGTTGACGACATCGGCACTCCCGGTGCCAGTCTTCCATTTGTACGTGCCGTAGGAATTGCCAAAGGCGTATCCGGCGGAACCGTCGGCTGCGTTGGGCGCCAACTGGGTCTCGTCCACGGGGACGCCACCGTAGGTGCCCGTGACCGAGTCGGTATTGATGCGCGTCACGTGGTCCGCGGTCGCGCCCTGCGCGTAGTGCCCGAGATACGCCCAACTGCGGATGTTACCGTTCGCGGTGCCCGCCGGCGGGGTGTAGTTGACCGCAAGCGTGGGATAAGGCCCGCTTTCCCGCCAGGCCTTCCGGTAGCTGATGCTGGTCTCGATGTCGCCCTTCATAAAGACACCGTAAGGGAAGTTATAGCCTGCCCCCGGTGAAAAGGTGTAAACGGTGCCCTCGGCCGGATAGACAACCGACTGAGAAGCCGTCCCTACGCTGGTGTAAGCCCCGCCCGCAGCCCACGGGGAGTTCCAGGCCACGGTGGCCGGGTCCCACGCCTGGCTGATTCTGAAGATGTTGAGGGGATTATCGAGGGTTGTGCTGTATGTGGCGGTCTGCGTAAAGGCAACAGTGAAGGTGGAACTACCGCACAACGATGCCGCCGGCATGGTTAGCATGTATCCATCCCATGCCATGAGTACGTCCCGGGCAGCGCCACTCGAGGACCAACCCGTCCTCAGGTTATAGGTCTGGGCGTCGGGATCAACCAGGCACCGGCTCACACTCAGATTATACGGCCCCCAGGTCGCCGCGGATGCCGGTGAGTAACGGGAGAACACCATGCAGCATGCCAGCGCCACCGTGGCCAGACGCACACTAGTGCGCCGGGCGAGGCCACGGGACGCACCGCCTGTCAGGTTTCTGTGGATATCTTTCATATTCTTGTCCTAAAGCTCACGGGTTTACTTGATGGTTACGGCGCAGACGAGGCCCGGCCTCCGACCGAGGCCGGATTCACCGTCACTTGGTAGTAGAATTGACCATTTCCGACATCCGCACCATTGTAGCCTTTGACGTGCAGATACCAGGTCCCGGGCGTAGTCGGCACGGTGGCCAGGGTCCCGCTGGACCACGCCGTTTCGTCGCCATCGAAAGTGTGGCTGTCCGAGGTGTTGAAGACATACCTGTAATGGTGGACGTTGCCCGCGACGAACCCTCCGTTCTGAGCAGTCCACGTCACCGGGCTGCCCGCACAGACATTTGAGACGTCAGGCGTCACACTACCGGAGGTCGGCGCAACGGAAAGTGTCCATGTGCTCGCCGTGCCGGAGTAGGCGGTCGCCACGCTGTCGCCATTGACGCCCTTGGCCTTGAAGGTGTACTGCGTATTCGGCGACAGGTCGGTGACGTCATCGTAAAGTTCGGTCACTTTCGCCCGATCGGCGGTGCCGTCGTGGAAAACCACGCCCGAGCTGCCCGAGGTCAGGTTGGCTGGCCCGGTGGTGTTCACCCGGAAGCCCGTCGTCGTTACGCTGCTGAAGGTGGGCGTCGTGGCCGCGTATTGCAGGGTGTACTTGCTCGCGGTGCCGGAGTACGCTGTCACCACCGAATCGCCGTTTCGGGCCCTGGCCTGGAAGGTGTACTGCGTATTGGCGGCGAGACCGGTGGCCGTGTCGGTGGTGGCCTGCACCCAGGCATTGATCCCGCCGTCCCCTGTCTCCGTTGTCTCATCGAAATACACACCCGAAGTGCCTCGCGTGACACCCGAGAGGCCAGACGTATTCAGCACTATGGAGTTATCCGTGACGGTGCCGAACGTCGGGGTCGCAGGCGTCTCGATGAGGGTATACTTGCTGAGCGTCGAGGAATTGGCGCTGTTGTTATTCCCATTCCAAGCACGGATCGCGCGGGTATATGACGTGTTGGCGCTGAGCCCGGTTTCGGCAAGGCTCGCGCTGCTCTGCCGCGCAGTTGTGGAGGACACCACCTTCTCGGTCGTCCCATCCATCAGGGCAAATCCAAACTGGTTGTTGTCGCTGGCGGCGCTCGCCGTCCACGTAATCTGGCTGGTGCTGTTTGCCGTCGCAGCAATTCCCGTCGGCATTCCGGGGTCGTAGCCGTCCCATCTGATGTCGTCCCAATAGCCTACGTTCGCAGAGCTCGCGCCCAAACCGATCGTCACCATTCCGATGCCTGCATTGATCTCAGTCGAGCTGCGCGCACGAGTGTGTGTCCGATTGACCACACCATCGTCGGCTCTGCGGTAAACATCACCATTCGCTTGACACTCGATCTCGAAGTATATCCAGCCACCGGCGCAGTTGCTCCGTGCGCCTTTCGCTCCAATGCTGGTATAGTTGCCGCCACTGTCTCTTCTGAAGAAATCTCCCGTGCTCCCGGAAGAATAATGTCCAACCGCAAGTTGGTACGTGCCGTATGTGGGACCCGCGATTCCTAGTAATTGCCGGTATGTGTTCCCGCAGTAACCTGCCCGCCATCGTACGGAGTCGTAATGACAAGCAGTCGCTATCCCGGCGTGATACGGGCGCGAGCCGGTGGAGCGGTACATCTCGCTACTGGCGGTAGGGTGGGCCATGCATCCGGCTCCAGTATAGGTGTTGTGGCTCTGCGCAGTCGAATAGGTCATCGCCGTTCCCGTTCGGAGCGACCAGTTGCCCACACTGCCGTTGAACCCGTCCGTCCAGTCATTCGCCCATGTCGGGGCGGACCAAAGGACAGCCAGACAGCATACCAGCACGACTGCCGCCGCAGGCACACCCGTGCGCCTTGGGGAAGCGCATGTCCTGCCCTTCCGACGCGCGTTGCTTCTCACTTCCGCACTTGAATCTCTCATTTTCTCAATCTTTCGCACTGTTGGTTTCATGATATTATCCGTCACTTCAGCAAATCCGATCCAGTGAATCGGCCCGCTGAGAATCCGGCGTTGAGCCAGATCTAGACACTGTTTGTGCTGTTTGCGTGGGCGTTTCGCCTGAACCACGCTTCCGGGCAGAGGGTGAATTCTGAAGTTCGACCATCGGCGCTGGTGTAGGAGCCGTGCCGGAATATTGCGGTTCATTCCCGCTCTTCAACCGGGATTGCTGCAACTATTCGGAGCGTAACTACTATTGCACGACGCGCCCGTTTAAATCTGTCCTGAGGAGCAGATCTTCCCGCCCAGTAACCACTGAGCCAAAGGAGCCCTGCGACTTGCGGCTCTACACGCGTCGGATAATGCCAAAAGAGGGATTGAGGTCAACCATTATTACAAACTTTCTTCTAGCGCCTGCACCCTCGGCAAAGGCAGCCCGAAAAGTCTCCCGTACCACGCTTCAGTGAATTGACTCCTCAGCTCCCTGAGGCTTGAAGCTCCCCGGGTCAGGAACAACTAAACGAATTCCAGGCAGGCAACACTACGCATATGGACTGCGGCGGCAGAGCAAAGCGGCGACGCCGCTCTCAACACCCATCGGCCCTCCCAAAGCGGCGCAGCGCCCCGCCGCACTCCCAATGAGTGGGTTACTTTGCACGTCCTGGAATTGAAAGCCGCTCCAACACCTCGCCAGGAGTTCCAAGGGAACAAGGCAGGACACAGGGCCGGCGGTAAGTTGGCCAGGCAAGCCACCATCCTCCCGTAAACCCTCAGTTTGGTAATGCGCTTTCCCCGAAAACGCCACCGTTTGGCCGCCTCGGCGAGGCGGCCCCACCCAAGGCTGAGGCCTTACATCCCCCTACCCTGGCCTTAAAAGGTAGCCGCAATTGGTATGTTCAAACGTGCTCCCACACCGGTGCCAGCGTCCAGTTGCGTGATCAAAAGCACCAATTTGTCAGCCGCCTGCCCCTCAGAAGCAGCCCGGACAATCCGCCCTAAACCCGCCGATGGCCGGGGCGCCAAAATTGGTCCCGGCCGTCTAGTGGCCATGGGGTGGCCGTCTAGTGGCCGTCTAGTGGCCGTCCCGGGGCCGCTCCCAGCCCGTTCCCTGATCAAATAGGGCGCTTAACCTAATCTATTCCCGACCAACCTTGCCGCTTACTTCTCCTTCGCGCCCCCACCCCCCCCCGCTACACACCAGAGCTTAGGCCCCAGCGTTGGGGACCATTTCTGGCAGAAGCAAACGACCCGACGGCATCATTCCGCTCAACGCCGTTAAGGCGCTCCGGCGGGGCTTCGCAGCCGGTAGAAAGCCGAGTTGCAGCCCGACACGGGCGGCGTGTCCTTGAAGGTGACCAGGCCCGAGTCCGAACAAATGACCGGGTTGTCGTGCTCCAGGTCAGAGAAGTTGAAGAGGTCCCCACACGACCGTTGCACATAATAACTGTAACCGGGAATGCCCCAGAAAGATAGTGTCACCTCCCCGCCACCGTCATGCCGAATGTTCACGGAACCATAATATGGCTCGACCTTGATGTTGAGCTTCTTCGTGACCAAGCCGCCGCGGTTGTCCTTCACCTTGTATTGGAGGAAGTCGGCATTGTCGTTGATCGGGTAGTAGAAGTAGTAGATTCCGTTATTCGTCACCGTCACACCCTGGTTGCTCGTCATGCTTACGAATCCGTCAAAGCTGGCCGAGTCCCCGCTGTCTAGCTCGGACACGCCGTTCATCAAGTCGTCAATCAAATCAGCCATCTTGATCTTCATCGAGACACCCTTGGCCCGGGTCAAGGTGTGGTCCGCGACGCCGATCGGCGCGCGGTTAACGATGATCGTGCCATCCCCCGTCAGGTTGTCCGTGAACCAGTTCAGCGCGGGTTCTTGCGTTGGAAGCGTCGGGAGGTTCAGCGTGCCAAAGCTGCTGCCGGTGTTAAAACCGTCGCTGGAATCAAACAGGTCAAAAACCTCTCCGCCGCTGAGCGTCTGGCTCCCCGAAAGTTCGGTCACGGTCAGCGTGCCGCCGTAGTTCAGTACTCCCGAGGTCAGATTGACTTTGTCGGCGGTATAAACAGGCCCGGCCGCCTTGTTGATCTGCATCGCCACCGTGCCACCCAGGCTCGGCACCGCACCCAGCGTCAGCGTGCCGATGGAGCCAAGGGCAGCCCCGGGGGCAAGCGTGCCGCCGGACGCTACGCTGGCCGCCCCGCCAATCGTCCCGTTGCCGCCCAGGGTGGCGGTGTTCTGCACGGTGACGGTGCCGCTGCCGGTGGACCCGTTGACCAGCAGCCCGCCGGCGGTGACGGTTGTCGCGCCGCTATAAGTATTCGCGCCGCTGAGCGTCAGCGTGCCGGTGCCAACCTTGGTGAGTGAAAGCGTTGCCACAGTGTTCTTAATGGCACCGCCAAATGTGGTCGTGTCGTTGTCGTTACCGACCGACAATTCCTGGGCGCTACCATTGCTGATGTCCACTGTGCCGTCGCCGGATAACCCGTTGATGTGCAAGCCATACCCATGCAAAGCCAGCGTGCCGGGCGCATTGACGATCACCTCCCCCTTGCCGCTGCCGTAGGGAAGGGTAGATCCGGTGCCCTCGTTGCACTGTAACGTGCCCCCACCAATGGTGGTGTTGCCGCTATACGTGTTCGCGGCGTTGAGCTTGAGCACGCCCGTGCCCAGCTTCGTCAGCGTGCCGCTGCCGCTGATCACGCCCGCATAAGTCACGAAATTGGCGTTCTTGTTGAAGATCAAAGCGCCGTTGTTGACCGTGGACATGGTTCCCAAGGAAACCGTCAACTCACCCGTGGTGCCGCCGTCGCCCACCGACACAGTTCCGCCGCTGATCGTCAGGCCGCCCGTAAAGGTGTTGGCACCAGTCAAATAGAGCGTGCCGGCGCCTTGTTTAGTCGCCGATCCTCCCCCGCTGATCACGCCTGGGTACGTCAGATCGTCGGAGCGATTGAAGATCAGGGCCGCGTTGTCAACAATCGAAGCGCTGGCCACGCTGCCCGACGTGCCGCCTGCGCCGATGGACAATGTGCCAGTACTCACAGTGGTTGCGCCGCTGTAGTTGTTGTCACCGCTCAGGACGACGGTTCCTGTATCTGTTGTCCCAATGGTAAGGCCGTAGCCCCCCGTGATGACCCCGGGGATAGTCAGCACTCGGCCAGCAACCGCTCTGATCGTCGCCGCGCCGCTCAAGGTGATCCCCTGGCTCGAGGTGAACGCCACGTCCGCTTCGCCCGCAAGCCGGAGTGATGTGCCGCCCGCCAAGGTGATTGCATCAGCCCCCGTGCCGGTCCCAACGCTGTCCGGATAACCCACGTAGCCGCCGCTGCCCAGCGTGTACATGCCCCCGCTCACAATCAACTTCCCGAAAGTGTTGTGTTGATCCAGCGTGCGGAATTCGCCTACCCCGGCCTTCGTCAGCGTGTTGCCCGTGCCAGAAATCAGGTTGTCCGTCCACTGCACGGTGCCTGCTGAAGCCGATACTTCAATCGTCCCTCCGCCGCTGCCGATCGCCAGCGGGCGGTTAGCCGGTATGAAATCGCCGTTTCCGCCCGTGTTGCGCAGGGTTGCCCCTGAGCTGATCGTAATCAAGTTTGCGGAGTCGCCAATCGCCGTCTGGGCATTGATGCTCAACACTCCCCCGCTGACGTTAACCGCCCCGCTGAACGTGTTGGCGGTGCCACTCAACGTCAGAGTGCCCACGCCACTCTTGGTCAGGGCCAGGGGGGAGGCCGAACCGCTCGCATGGTCTCGGATGATGCCTGCGAATGAATATGCCGACGAGTTGTTCACCGTCAGGGTGGAAGTGCCAACCGTTGAAGCGGGAGCCTCGGTGTTCTGGATGACGGAGAAGGCGTCAGCGGAACTGATGCCCGCAACCGTTTCGTCATAGCCAGCCAGGTTGAATTTGCCGCTGTTCCCGCTCGTCGCGCCGTTGATGGTCAGCACCACCGTATCGGCAATCTGATTGTTCGCTGCCAATGTAAGCTGATCCGTGCCGGCGCTGTTCCCAACGGTAATGGTGCCCCCGGCGATGGCGTTCACCCCGGCGTTCTTGGAAAGAAGGACCGTGCCCATATTGATGGTCATGGCGCCCGAGTAGGTATTCGCTATCGCTCCGCCGGCAAGAGTAATTATCGCCAAATTGTCGGTGTCAACGGTGAAGGGACCACTCCCGCAAAGGCGTTTGATATTCCAGTCACCGCTCCATATTGTGCCGCCGCTCGACCCGATCGTGAGGCCGCGGTTAGCATCCATGTCCACAAGCGTTGTCGACGAGCCCAATTTAGCGGTTGACCCGTTGAGAGTTACTGCGTCATCGGTCAGACTCCCAGGCACAGCCCCAAGGCCTGTTTCGACCCCAGTATTCCCAATTCGGAAGAGGCCTTCACTCACCACAAGCTTGGAAAAAGTGTTCGCCCCGAAAACCCGGCATTCGTTTGCCCCAGTCTTAGTGACGGTGGTGCCGCCGATGGGCGCCACGAAATGTACGTAACCTGAGCCGCCGACGTTTATGCCGCCAGAAGCAAGGCTGATTGCTTGTTTGTTGGCCGTTGTGCCAAGCTGGACATAGCCGGCCGTGGTCAGTGCCACGTTTACGCTATGAACGGTAACTGCGGACGGTGTCGCAACATAAAAGGAAGACGCTGGCGCGCCGTTAAAAGTGGCAACGCCAGTACCATCATTCGCCCATGCACGCACGGCGGCAGTGTCTCCAGACGTGGTGGACCAATAGCTGCCACCAGTCCAGCTGCCGCTGCTTTCATGTCCTCCGGTTGTAGTCCCGTTCTGGTTCCAATATCTGGCCTGGGGCACATTGACGAATTTAACGGCGTCTGCGTAAAAACGGCCCCAAGTCCCGGATGAATAGGCAAACGTCACCTGCGGATTCGCGCTCCCTTCATTCAGCCTAAAGGTGCCACCCACCTTCACCCATGTATTTGCTGTCCCAGACTGAAAGCCGGTTGTGGTGGAGTCCAGACCCGTGCCATTGGCCTCGGTGACGGTGACAAGGATATCTGAGGAGGTGGAACTGTCCCCCGTGGTTACATACACGTAGTACGAACCCCCGGAAACAGCAACGGTCGGGCTGACCTTAAATGATCTGCCGCTGCCCGTGGACGAGGCGTATCGTGACCCAATTGAGGGAGCCGACACGCCATCCGCCGTGCTCTTCTCGGTGGAATTCCCCACAAATGGTAAGGGCTCCGAGTACGAGGCGAAATTCTGTCCACCAGTACGGCTTTCAACGATTACTGTGTCAGCGAAACAGAGGGAGCCGTAAAGGATCACCGTGGCCACGAGTCCGAATCGCGAGATGAGTTGTTTCATAGTATCATCAATCATTTACGGGTGAGAACCGAGGCTGAAAGGCAAAGGCAGCCCGAGGCCAACAGCCCTTGGCCTCCAGCGCGAACGACCGAAGAACCAACCCGGTTCGAAAGGACCTGCCCATCGAGCGGCCTAAGCGGTATCGTCATCAATCCTTCTGACGCAGCCTTTACCCAAGTACGCCATCTATGCAGCGCGCGGCTACGGAAAACACGCATGAAGCTCCTCTTTCCCGCACTTGAATCTTTCATACGCTCAATCTTCCGCACTCTTGGTTTTGTCTAATGATCCGTCTATTCAACAAATCCAATGAACTAAATCGGCGCACTGAGAATCCGACGTGTAGAAGCAGGTTCCGACAGTGTTTGGGCTTCTTGCGCGCAAGTCTCGCCAAAGACCACTTTTCCGGGTATCGGGTGAATGCTGTAGTGCGACCATCGGCGATGGTGTAGTGGCCGCGACGGAATATTGCAGCACATTCCCGCACTTGAACCTTTCATGGCGTTGTCTTGATGGCACCAGACGTTCGCACGAATCTGTCCTTCTGGGCAGACTTCCCAGCTCAATACCTGATCCTGATGAGCTAAGAGAGCCTTCCGATTTACACGCCCCGGATTATGCCAAAATCGGGCTTGCCGTCAAGTATTTTGATGGGCCTGTTTCACCGCCTGAATCCGCCGCGGAGCCAGGGCAGCCCCACGCCTATGAACTGCGGCGGCAAAGCGCAGCGGCGACGCCGCTTGTGAACCCCTATCGGCCTGCGAAAAGCGGCGTGGCGCTTCGCTTCCCGCCGCACTCCAAAGGAGGGGTGTGCGAGCGCGCCGGTTGCCCGGGACGGCTGATACCGCCGCCATGTGGTGGTTGCATTCGACCTGGGTTGGATTCCCAATTAGGTCTTCACCGTCGAGGGCGCTACCGAGGCCCAGCCAAGCGGGGGATTTGGCATATGCACTGGCTGTCGCCTGCCCGCAGCGCATTGCGCCCCCGCCAAAGGCTGTCCCCGCGCCTTTCCGGTGTCTCCATGGAGGGACCCCTGTGTGTATCCCATGGGGAGCGCTCCCCATGGGATACACACAGGGGACTCCCCCAACAGGCACCATGCCCAAGCCGTAAAGCGCACCGCCACGCTGCCAGGTAGTTGTTTACGGAACAGCCACTGGATAGTCACTGGACGGAGGCAATTCCACGCCTATGGACTGCGGCGGCAAAGCGCAGCGGCGGCGCCGCTTGTGAACCCCTGTCGGCCTGCGAGAAGCGGCGTGGCGCTTCGCTTCCCGCCGCACTCCAAATGGGCCGTTAGACGGCGTCAATCCAGGCGACAACGGCTTTGTGCCAGTGCCTGATCCGGTCCTGGATCAGTGTGATCAGGTTTCTGATGATTCTCCCTCGAGAGCTGCCCGTGCGCAGAACTTGGGGGATCATCGGCGGCGCAGCCTGTTGTTCCGGGCACGGGCCAGGAGCACCATGGCTCCGCCCACCAGGCCTAATGCCAGGCTGCCTGGCTCCGGGATGACCGCCGTGATCTCCACCGTCCAGCTCGCCAGCGTGCTCTCGAAGTTGCCGGACAGGTCGGAGAAGAAGATGGTCCACTCTCCGTTGGGATGCTCGTTAAGGGCGTCGAGGAACCCTCCGTTCAGAGTGACGGTGCCATGATCCGGTTGATAAGCCAGGCCGGCCTGGGGAATCTGGACCAGGTGAACGGGGCCGTTGGCGGCCTGGTCATCGAGTTTGACGTTGGGGAAGCCCGCTGTGTCGAACCCGAATGTGTATTGCGGCTCACCGGCGTCCGGAGGGTTGCCCGAGCCCACGCGATTCAGCAAAGGGACGGGTGTGGGCGCATAGTCGTAGGACAGATGGGCGTAGAGGTCGCCGTTCCAACCGCCGGTAACGGTGAAGATGACGTTGACGTCGGTGAAGGTCCAGCCGATGCCGTGCTCGCCCTCCCAGTCAATGAACTGCGTGAAGGTGACCCCGGTGGGGTTATCGTCCGGGATGATCGCCCCCGGGCTAGGCGTTTGGGTCCAGGTATCGGTCAGCTCCTGGGCCTGCGAGGCGCCGAGCAGGCTTATCACGGCTGCGCTCAAAGCTATCAGTTGTTTCATTGTAAGATTCTCCTCCGGGCAATGCGCTACTGGCTGTACTTAAGGCGGTAAAAAGCTGCGGACGGACGGCTGCCGAGGTCGCTGAAATCATCCTCGATGTGGAACTTGCCGCCCGGATTCATGGCGGGAGTGATAAACCAGCTTCGGATCGCGCCTGAGAAGTCGGCCGCGGTGGCTCGCTGGACTTCGTAGGCGGCGCCCGGCACGCCCTGGAACTGGACCGTGACCGGGCCGGAAGGCGGCACCGCGGGTGTCTGTGACTGGCCGTACCAATCAGTGATGATGACCGAGATGCTCTTGCTGCGCTCGGCGCCGCGAGAGTCAACAACGGTGTAGTTGAACACGTCGTTATTGTTGTTGGCGGGATAGTAGAAGAGGTAACCCGGATGCGACGGGTAGCTGGCGATTCTGCCGCCGTTGGCCGAGGTGTGATCGAAGCTCTTCATCACCACCGTCTCGCCGTCGAGCGGATCAGGATTCGGGAACAGCTTGGAGACGGGGATCTTCCAGGTGGTGTTGGTGGAGCGAAGCACGACAATGTTGGTAGCGAAGGGCACGTGGTGGACCCGGAGGATGCCGTTGGTTCGCAGCAGCTCTGTGTCCCAGACCAGGTCCGGGTCCCCGGCCACGGGCATGGCTGGGACAATCGCGGCGAACGGCGCGCCACTGTAACTCGAAGCGACGAAGAGGGGCCACTGGTCGTTGGCCTGGAGGGTTGCGCCCCGGTTGGTGACATACAGCGTGCCGCCCTGGGTCATCGTGCCGATGCCGCGGACCTGGTCGTGAGCGTAGGCCCGGTCTATGTCCACGCCGGTCATGCTGCCGGCCTCCAAGGTTACGTTGCCGTTGTTGAGGTCAGTGAGGGAGCCGTATTCCTGACCTGTAGCGAGCAGGCCCGGGGCCAGAAGGCCGCCGCTCTTGACGATCAGGTTGCCGCCCATGGTGCCCTTCCCGCGCAGTATGGCTCCGGCCTCCACCGTGGCATCGCCGGTGCCGATCGAGCCGTTATCCAGCGTCAGTGTGCCCGCCTTGACCGCCGTGATGCCGCTATAAGTGTTGTTGGGGCCAGTAAGCGTAAAGGTACCGGTGTCCTCCTTGGCCAGCGCAAGCGGCGAGGCGGCGCCGCTGGCATGGTCGCGGATAATACCCGCGAAGGTGTGGTCTCCCGCATTGTGCACCGTCAGCGTCGAGGTGCCGAGGGCGGTGGCCGGGGCCTCGGCGTTTTGAATGACCGCGAAACTTTCCGACGCGCTAACTCCCTCGATGGTCTCGTTGTAGCCGCCCAGGTTGAACTTGCCGCTGTTGCCGCTGGAAGGGCCGGCGATGGACACAACCGAGGAGTCGGCGATCTGATTGTGGCTCCAGAGTGAAAGCTGATCCGTGCCAACGCCATCGCCCAGGGTTACGTTCATCGGGATTGCGGTCACTCCGTTGGTCTTATCCAGCATGAGCTCTCCCGCCTCGATAATCGTCGCGGCCCCGGAATAGGTGTTGGGCAGCGGGCCCGCCAACCGCAAGAAGCCCGTGCCTTGCTTGATAAGAGTTGAGCCGGCCCCCTGGATGACGCCCGCCATGATGGTGCCGGTGTTGTCCCGATTCACTCTCAAAGTACCGGCACCCCCCGTCCCGGCCCCGCGCATATCCACCACGCTGCCGATCTCGCCCGCCAACGATCCGATGGTCTCGGTGTAGCCGGCCACGTCGAAAAGCGTGCCGCTGGTCGTCAAGTAGACACGCTGGTCATCCGAGATGCGCTCGGAGCTGGTCCTGAGCCTCAAGGTGCCCTCGTGGATTTCAATCGTCTTGGTCCCGGTGGTCGTCCCGCTCAAGGCCAGGATGCCAGGACCGGCTTTGACGAGGTCATTCGCGCCCATGGTGATGACTCCCTCGTAGACCGAAAGGACGCCGGCAGTCGCGATGTCTATGGTGCTCCAGCCGGTAATCGTAATGCCGCGATTCGCTCGGACGAGCGAGTTGCCTGAAGCGGTCTGCGTAGTCCGCAGCACGGCGTTGACGGTCATCATGATGTTATCGGCGTCGAAGCTGGCTGGATAAGCCCCGCAAGGACTGCCACCGCCGGAAGGCACATCGCCGTTGATCTCAAACGTTCCGTTCCAGATGTAGAGGCCGCCGCTGTAGGTGCCGGGCCCGGTGTAAACTACTTTGCCGCCTTGAGTGTACTCGCAAATGTAAAGCCGCTCGGTGCCGGCAATCGTGACTGTTGGGTTTATAGTGAGGGTGCGACCGGACGCAGCGCTGATATCAACGTGACTCGTGTTGCCCGAGGCCATGGTCAATGTCTGCGCGCCTGCGAGCGTAACATTCCCGCCCCCAAGGAGTCTAACCGACCGCGCGGTGATGCCCGCACCCATGGTGATGGTGCCGGCATTCCAAATCATCGCATCGTCCCGCGGGGTGCGGGTCGTGTTGTCCCAGGCGACTTCCGCCCCGGGCGCAGCTCCATTCCACCAGTTGACGGCGCTCGTATTCCACGTGCCGGTGCCGCCCAAGTTCGCGCCGGCGGTCGTGTTGCCGGTGACACTTGCGTCCGGGTCCCAATACCTGGCGTAACCCCACAAGTTCTGGTGAGCAGACAAAAGCAAGATGGCAAGCGCCGCAAGTCCCCAGCGCACTGGTTTGTTAGCGTGATCCATATTAAACAGAGATTGCACTACATGCCGTTTCATGGTCCTGGCCGACTGGCGCGAGCATTCCTGCAACTGGTGACCAATCTGTATTCAAAGGTTGTTGCTGGCCTATCGCGCTACTCGGAAAGCCCATCTTATACACAAAGCCGGCTGGCAGAAGCAACCGAGGCGTTCACACGGCGGGTGGAAGTTATTCACAATCAAGAAAGCTGCCGCCGGGCCCGCGAAGAGTTGCCGCAAGTTTGAACGGGAAAGGGGAAGGTGGTGAAACGGGGCAAATCGTAAATCTTGTTATTTCAATATGTTCCAGGACCCGATGCCGATCGAAAGGCCCGCACGGCGTGCGCGCGCGGAGTTGAACTGGCACACAGCGGCGGCGGTCGAGGCATCGGCAAGCGGGCTCGAACTAAGACACTGGCAACAAGTGGTGGTTGCAGTGGGCGCTATGGATTGTACTTCAGACGGTAATAGGCTTCCTTGCCTCCGAGTGTCTCTTCAAACAGGAACAACCCATCCGCGCCGGGGCCAGTCGTCGGCAAGTTCGTTGTCAGCAGATCGGTCACGGGATCGGGGAAATTGACAGTAGTGCCTCGCTGAACAGTGTAACTGCATC
Organism: Candidatus Paceibacterota bacterium; assembly: GCA_035452965.1. Taxonomy (NCBI): domain Bacteria; kingdom Bacillati; phylum Minisyncoccota; species Minisyncoccota bacterium. The sequence goes on from DAOTCE010000006.1 coordinate 43,529, forward strand.
CAGGAATGCCCGCTAAGCGCACTGTCGCCTTGCCGCCCACAATCTGAATCGTCTGTGCCTGCCCTGTCGCCGAAACGACGGGAACATTGACAGTGGCCTGCTTTGTGCAGGAGTAGGTATTGGCCGCGGTGTAGCTGAAACTGCCCGAGGTGAGCGCGTTCAGGTCCGTGGGCAGGAAGAAAACGTAGGTGGTATTCATGCTGATTGTCCCGCCCGTGGCGTTACCTACGCTCTGGATTGTGTTCGGGGCCGGGGTCAGGTCGGAGATCCTGATCTTGAGGCTGCTCCCCTGGAAGCGCTGGCGGTTGGCACTGGACACTTCGGGCAGCGCGTTGGCAGTAACCGAGTAATCGTAAGTGCCGTTGGCCACATTGGCCCCGTTATAGCCCTTGACGTGCAGATACCACGTGCCCGCTGCGGTCGGCGTGGTCTGGATCGTCCCGCTGGACCATTCGGTCTCGGACTCGTCCCAGGTGTGCGTCGCGCTTTGATCCCAAGCGTATTTGTACTTCTGTAACTTGCCAGCGCCAAAGCCTCCTACAGCCGTCCAATTCACACCACTGTCCACGCAAGCCGAGGAATTGTCGGGGGCCACGCTGCCCACCCCCGGCGGCACGGACAAAGTCCACCGGCTCTGCGGCGCAGATGCTGCCGTGTTGGGCGTCGGCACCGCCTGGTCGCTGACGCTGACCTTCAGGCCGGTGTATTCGGTGTTCGCCGTGAGGCCGTTCCAAGCATGCGTCGTACCTTTCCCGCCGCTGTCGCTCTGGCCGGCACAACTGTAGTTGTAGCCCGTGGAAGCATTCACCCCCGAATGGGCGTCCGACCCGGCACCAGTCACTGTGATGCTGTCGGTTGTGACCGCGTTGATGGTCATGCTGACAGGCGTCGGCGCGGCCGCGTCCACGCGGAATGGTGTACCCGTTGACCAGCCGAGGCCACCGTTGATGTTGTATGCGGTGGTCCCGCTGGATTCGCCCAGGCGGTAGTACGCCCAGGGGCTGTGAGCGAGGATGTGGTCCCTGTAGGCCGTCCCCGTGGTCCTGGCGCTGTAGTGGGCCTGAATCTCGGCCTGGGTGAGCGGCCGGTCATAGATGGCGAACTCGTCCATGTGGCCGGCATAATACGAGTCGCCCGACCAGTTGCTCCGGCCGATGTAGTTGACGGTGCGGCTTACGACGTTGGGCATGACGGTCTTCCCAACGACCGCGAGAGCCGTTCCATCGCGATACATCGCCACGGTGCCGTCGCTGTTCAGCACGCAGACGTAATGATGCCATGCGTTGTTGATGATGGCTCCGGCAGCGCGAGCCGAGCCGCCGGTGGCGGTGCCGTTATACACCTCGAACTGCAAGTCGCTACTTGTGCCGGAGCGAGCTATGAGGATGTTCTCGCTCGCCGGGCCGTTGCCGAAGTCTATGAACCGCTGCCAGGCGGCGGTGGACGTCGGATACGCCCAGAACTCAACGGTCATTCCGCTGCCGAAGCTGTCGCTAAAGGAGGGGATGACCCCGTGATCGTCAGTGCCATCGAAGCTTGCACAGGTGTCGCCCGTCACGCCGCCCGCCTGCCCCAGCGTCACGCCGCCGGTATAGGTCCCATTCCGGGAGGACTGCGAGAGGCCATCGAGCACCCCGACGCGGTAATACCACTGGCCGTCGCCGAGCGCCGAATCCGGCGCGCAGGATGTCCCCGATCCGGCCACGAACTGGCTGTCAAGCTGCGGTGAAGCGAAGTCCGAGGTGGGGGCCACTTGGACGCGGTAGTTGCTTTGGGGGTTCGAGTCGGTGTCGGAGTAGGTCCATTGGAGATCCGGGGTGTTGTCGGAACTCCATTCGTTTCCCGAGAAGCTGCTGTTTGACGCCGTCGGGTCGGTGTTTAGGACCTTGTATGAGCGGTACCCGGTCCCGCCGCCAGAGCCGCCGAAGCGGCGGTCATGGTTGTCGCTTTCTTGTGCGTTATCATTGACCACGCGGGCACAGGCGTAATATGTCTGCGGGTAATTGTGGGCTACGGTGTAATCCTGATACCAGCACAAATTGCCCGCATCCCAGCTCATGGCGCTGGCGCTGTAGAGGTCCCAGGTGCCGTGGACTGTGCCAAGCCAGATTCTTCCCGACAGGCCGTCACTAACGTGGTGGATGCGGAGCCAGTCCACATACACCGTCTGGCCATTGGCGGCGCCCGTGCCCACCGGGTCAAGACGGACCTGGTAGACAGTCCCGCTCCAGGAAGCCGGCAGCGCCACCCGGTACACATGCCATTGCCCATCCGGGACGATGTTCCAATCAACGTGCCGGTCCCCGCTCCACCCTCCAACGCTGCTGGACCAGAACAACTGCGCGTCAGATCCTCCATTCGCCCACATTCGGATGGTCAGGTAGCGGCAAGTGCTGGCGTTGATGGCCAGGCCGCCCGAACTGTAGCAGTAAGGATCGGCGCCGGTAACGCTTATCGCCATCCGGTCGTTTGCATCCTCCTGCGCAACGCTGCACGCGTTGCCGCCATACCATCCCTGAGCGGTGGCGCCGTCCCAGTCCCAGGAGTAGGAGCTGCCGGTGCCCCAACTGTCAGTGCCGGCAACGGAGAAACGAACCGTTTCGCCCTTCTTCTTGCCTCCGTTGTCCCAGCCGTCCGTCGCCCCCGGGGCCTTTCGGCTGTTACGTGTCCAGGTCCGCATGTTGCCGTTACTGGTGGGCTTGTCACCAAACCAGGAGACGTTTTCGCGGACCATCTGAAAGTCCTCGTTGTAATCGCCTGTCACCGTGGGGCGCATGTTGAAGTAAAGGTCCATCGTGCCCCCTGGGCCCGTGCCGGGCGAATTGTTGACACGGTTACTGCTGTACCAGCCGGGGCCCGAAGTAACGCCCCCCGTGTGCGCAAACCGATCGTTGCCGCTCCAAGTCCAGTACGCCTGCGACGGATTGCTCATTAGGTAGCGCCATTGGTACACATTCCCGAGGTACATGTAGCTCTCCGTGGACTTGCCCGCATAAACGGCGTCCAGTTCCGGGAAAAACCTGCCCATGTTGGCGATGGTATCCATGCCGCCGCCGCCGTCCGACCCGATTTCCAGCCAGTCGTCCCAGTTGTAGCTTGGAAAGGTACCGACCGTGTGTTCGGCATTGCCGGACCCAGCCTGATTCACGGCGGCGTTACCAGAGTAGCTACCCTCATAATTGGCCCAGTGATCTGCGCTGGTATCGCCATTGGCTCGTCTGGTAAAGCCGTGCCTGTAGGTGAGGTACATGTCACGGCCGGAAATGCATCCTCCGGTATACCAACGAATGCGGTCGGTCCCACTATTTCCCCACCCAAGGTGGAAATTTCCGCAATAAGCCTGGCCGGCGTAGTAGCTCCATGCTCCGGCACTCCCGGAACGACTGCATGAATCGTACGGCCAGCCCGCATAGGCGAGCGGCGTGGAATTAGCCAGGAATCCCGCTGCGACCAGAACTCCTATTACCGTTTGTTCAAACTGGCTCATACTCTTGGTCCTCCATCCGGAGCTTAGAACACTACAATAGACTTGTCGTGACATACTCTGACTCCTTCCTCATTTTGCTGGCGGTGCGGATTCGGCCGCCGCCGGCGGCAGAACATAAAAAGGCATTGTGACCGGCTCGGTGCGTTTTCCATCCGGCAGCAGGATCGAGAAGGCAACCAGCGCCTGCCCGACGGGAAACTCCTTGCCCACGGCCAATCGCCCCGAGTAAACGCCGTCACCCCCGGCTTCGTCTCCATGCTCGACGACGTCGCCAACGTCGTAGAGCGTCACGGCCCGCTCGCCACTCAGCGCCGCCTCGACGGCCGCCGCTACCGGCTCCATCGCCGGGTCCTTCCGGCTATTGCCGGCCACGCTGTTCCCTTGGCCGTTGCCGCCGCCATGAGTGTAAGCGGCGTAGATCACTGTGTTCGGCGCTCCGTTGGTCACAGGCATATTGTTTGCCGAGACCGGAGATGGCGTGCTGAGCGGCTGCTGCGGCACCAAGCCGTTCAGCGATACCACCGCTGCCTTCAGAACGCCATTTGTCCCTGGCAATTGGGTTGTCCTCTCGGCCTTGCCGACCGTCTGGCCGGGCTTGACCAGGTTCTCGGCCGCCACATGGAAGACCATCCGCACGCCTTCCCGATCCGTATAGCCCTCATGCCAACAGTCCATAATGGCCGGGCCCTCGCTCTGGCCCTTACCCGTCGTGAACTGCCATGAAGCCTCGCGCTCGCTCGCGAGGCCCGACATTGCCCTCACTCCCGCCTCCACCCGGACCTCGTACGTCCGGTGCGGGTTCAACGGCACATCCGGCCGGAACACCACGCGCCGGCCCTGGATGCTGATCTTCCCCGGGAGCGGGCTGCCGCCGGACGCGGGCACAACCCAAACGCTCTCCGCGGAGAGTGACGCAGGGTCCACTTCGGTGGTGAAGGCCATGGTGATCGGCGCGTTGATAGGTACCCGCTCATCATTGTGCCGCGGGTAGCGGGCAAAGACCTTCACCGGTGTCCCCGGCTGGCCGATTCGGGACACCGTGGCAAACCGCCAACTGAAAGTGTCCCCCAGCGCATTGCCCTTGGTGTCCCTGATGCTCGCAGCCAGATTAATCTGATACACCGTGTTCGCCTTCATTCGGAACAGCACGACCGCCGAATCCTCCTCTGGGAAGGCCACTCCCCCATTCTCCATCTCGCCCAGCGGATGACCGTTAACCTGAACCGACTGCGTATTAATCGAGGAGCGGTCCACCGGGCTGCTGAACTTGACGATGATATTCTCCTCTACTGGCACAACTGCCGCTCCGTCTGCCGGCGAGGTGGACACGACCGAGAAGCCATCCTGTTGAGCCTGAACGGTCGCCGCGAACAGCACTGCCCATGCTCCCAACATTGCCAAGGCCACAGATCGGCCGGTACCCCGGGCGCAGGCTGCTGATTGACCTTTGGAACACGCGCCATTTCTCAAGCCTGTAATCGGGTGTTTCATACACTTGACTTTTGTTGCGAGTTTCACAGGCTGCTGCGTTCTGTCGCAAATCTGCCCCGCGCACATCATCGAGTCGCTCAAGATCTGCCAAGTCAGGAGCGTTCTGTTTTCCGTCGCCAGCACGCCTGCAGGGTGTGCCAAAGCCTAGCCCATCGTCAAGAAAAACCTGAGCTGCCAAGGCCCGTCGGACTCAGGGACATCCAACCAAAGTGGAGCGCGGTTTGTGGGAAGCAGGGAACGCGTGTTCAAATCCACATGCGCGCCTGGAGCTATTCACCTTCAAGCGCCTGTGAGCTTGCTTGAAACCTCTCCTTATCCCAAACCACGGGCCACCTGCGTCAAACCTGTATTGCCCAGGGGCTCAGACCAGGGCCTTGGCGCCTATGTCGCGGCGGTAATGGGCGCCATCGAAGCGAATCATGTCCACAGCCGCGTAGGCGGCATCGCGTGCGCTCTTCAGGTCTTTTGCCCAGGCGGTGACGCCGAGAACGCGGCCGCCGTTGGTAACGATGTGGTCCCCTGCCCCGGCCGTGCCGGCGTGGAAGACTTTTGTGTTTGGCAGCCGGGCCGCCTGGTCGAGGCCGCGGATGGGTTTGGCCTTCTCGTAGCTGCCGGGGTAACCGCCGGAGGCCATCACGACGCAGACCGAGGGCATCGGGCTCCATTTAAGTTCCGATTGCCCGAGGGTGCCATCTATGCTCGCCGTGAGAAGTTCCACGAGGTCGTCCTGCATTCGGGTCAAATAAACCTGGGTCTCGGGATCGCCGAAACGCGCGTTGAACTCCAGCACTTTCGGCCCGGCCTGGGTAAGCATGAGGCCGGGATATAGGATGCCATGAAAATCAATGCCCTCGGCGGCGCATCCGCGGAGCCAGGGATCGAGGATGCTGCGGCCGACGGCGGCCAGCTCGGGCTGGGTTAGGAACGGCACGGGGGAATAGGCGCCCATGCCGCCGGTGTTGAGGCCGCGGTCACCGTCAAGGGCGCGCTTGTGGTCCTGAGCGGTGGGGAAGAGTTTCGCGGTCTTGCCGTCACAGAGGGCGTGCAGGGAGATTTCCATGCCGTCGAGGAGTTCCTGGATGACCAGGTTCGCGCCAGCACTGCCGAAGGCCCGCTTGACGAGAACATCTTCGATTGCACGGTCAGCTTGAGCCATGTCGCGGCAAATAAGAACGCCTTTCCCAAGGGCGAGGCCATCGGCTTTGACAGCGCAGCGTCCGCCGAGAGAAGCAGCAAAGCGAGAGGCGGCGGCGGCATCCTCGAAGCAGCCGGCGCGGGCGGTGGGGATACCATATTTATCCATGAACTGCTGCGAGAAGACTTTGGAGGACTCGAAGCGGGCGGCGTTCTGGTTCGGCCCCCAGATGCGGCGGCCGTCCTTCTGCCAGAGGTCCACGATGCCCAGGGCGAGGGGGTTGTCCGGCCCAACAACCGTAAGATCGGGCCGATGCTCCTGCGCGAAAGCCCGCAAGCCGGCCAAATCTTCAGCCGCCAATTTCACGCACTGTGCGGCGCCGCCGCCATTGGCGAGCCGTTCCTGGGCAATGCCGGCATTGCCAGGGGCGCACCAAAGCTGCGTGACGTGGGGCGACTGGGCCAGTTTCCAGACCAGCGCATGTTCGCGACCGCCGGAGCCGATGACGAGCAGTTTCATGGGGGCGATTGAAGCAGGAACTGGCCCGGGCGCAAAAGCATTTTGCTAATATTACTGCTGGACATTTGGCGGCGTTAGTGTAAACGAAATCCCGCTGAACGAACTACCTCATCGAACAATTATGAAGACTGGATTGAAACTGGTTTTGGGTATCGGGTGCGGACTCGCGCTGCTGCAGGTTTCCATGGCGGCCCAGGACAAGCCGGCCGCGACAGGCACCAATACCAACGCGCCGAAGCTTTCCCCCCAGGAGCAGAAGGAGAAGTGGAGCTACGCCATCGGCATGAACATTGGCACCAGCATGAAGCGCGGCGCGGTTGACCTGGACGTGGACACGATGGCCGCTGCGATCAAAGACGTGCTGGCCGGCCGCAACCTGAAGATGACGGACCAGGAGGCGCAGGAAGCCTGGCGTTCGTACCAGATGGAATCCCGCACCAAGCAGGAGGAAGTGCGGAAGCAGCAAGGAGAGAAAAACAAGAAGGAAGGGGAAGCTTTCCTGGGCGAGAACAAGAAGAAGCCAGGCGTCAAGACTCACACCGTAACGCTGCCGGACGGGACGAAGGCCGAGATGCAATACAAGGTCATCACCGAGGGCACGGGCGCCATTCCCAGGACCAACGATACCGTCTCCGTGAATTACCGAGGCACCTTCATCAACGGCAAGGAGTTTGACAGTTCGGCCAAGCATGGAAACCAGCCCGCCAAATTCCCCGTCAACCGCGTCGTGCGCGGCTGGACCGAGGCGCTGCAAATGATGAAGACCGGGGCGAAATGGGAGCTGTACTTGCCGTCGAGCCTGGCTTATGGCGATCAAGGCCATGGACCGGGCATCGAACCGGGGTCAACCCTGATCTTCGAGATGGAGTTGGTCGGAACCGAAACCCCAGCCCCGCCGCCGCCTCCCGCCCCGCTCACCAGCGACATCATCCGCGTGCCTTCACAGGAGGAGCTCAAGAAGGGCGCCAAGATCGAGGTCATCAAACCCGAGGACCTCGAGAAGTACACGAACGCCGCCGCTCAGAAGGCCGAGAAGAAGAAGTAGCGCGGTCAGACGACCCGCACAACTCCCCTGCCCTTCACCACCTGGCCAATCAGCCAGGCTTTCCGTCCGCGCGCACGGATGGCCTTCATGATTTGATCGGCCTTGCCTGCCGCAACCAGCAGGACCATGCCGACGCCCATGTTGAATACTTGATATAGCTCGGCCTCCGGCACACCGCCCTTGGCCTGTATCAGCTTGTAGATCGGCAGCATTTCCCAGGTTCCTTTGCGGATGATTACGTCACATCCAGCGGGTAAGACACGGGGAATGTTGTCCACGAAACCGCCGCCGGTGATATGCGCAAGCCCTTTGATGGCCGCCCCGGCCTTGAACTTCCGCAGCAGCACTTGAATGAGCGGGCCGTAGCTGACATGCACTTTGAGCAGTTCGCGGCCGATGGTGTTGCGCAACTCGGGCAGGTAGGTATCGGGCTTGAGCCGCATCCGCTCGAAGAAGATTTTGCGGGCCAGGGAATAGCCGTTCGTGTGCAAGCCGCTGGAGGCCAGGCCGATGACCGCATCGCCCGGTCGGATGGCTTGGCCATCGAGCATCCGGGACTTCTCAACCACACCGACGATGGTGCCGCTCACGTCATATTCGCCCGCTGCGTAAAACCCGGGCATCTGCGCCGTCTCCCCTCCGATGAGCGCACAGTGATTCTCCGCGCACGCCTTGGCAAAGCCTTTGAGGATATCCCGGAACACGCGTGGCTCCAGCTTGCCAGTGCCCAGGTAATCCAGGAAGAAGAGCGGCTCCGCCCCGAGAACCGCGATGTCATTGACGCAGTGGTTGACCAGGTCCTGGCCGATGGTGTGGTGGCAGTCCAATGCAAAAGCCAGCTTAAGCTTGGTGCCGACGCCATCTACGCTGGAGACCAGCACCGGCTGGCGGTATTTGCGCACATCCAGCGCAAAGAGACCTCCGAAGCCGCCCACCTTGCCGAGCACCTCGGGCCGATGAGTTGCCCGGAGCATTCGGGGCAAGGCGGCCTTTACTCGGTTGCCCAGGTCAATATCCACACCCGCGCGGGCGTATGCCTTCTGTTTCATCGGCGGGAAGGTAGCGGGTGCGGGCCCGCATTCCAAGCTCAAGGAGTACCCATCCGAAACTCCTGCCCCATTTGCCGCATGAGAAGAACCCCTGATTTGAGGACCACGCGGCGTCGGCGCCAACAAATGCCAACAGATGGACGCGAGGCTAAGGGCTATTCGGGCAAAGGCTGGTCCTTGGTCTCGGGCGCCAGCCAAATGAGCGCCAACCCCAGCAGGTAGATGAGCGTCACGGTCGCACCGGCCCTGGCATAGCTGCCTCCATAGGCGGCGACCAGTTGCCCTTGCGTCAATGCCCCCGCAGCCGCGAGGATGCGGCCGGCGTTGTAGCATAACCCCTGGCCAGTCGCGCGCACGCGAGTGGGGAAGAGCTCCGGGAGATAAAGCGGCAGCCAGCCATAGAAGGCCGCCGTGGTCGCTCCGACCAATGTGACCATCACCAGAAAGGCCGCGCCATAGTGGTTCACGCTGCGGAAAAGCCATCCGCACAGCAGCAATGACAGCAGGCACAAGGCAAAATACGCCGGCCGGCGCCCAATGCGCCCGGCAGCCAGCGCACCAAACAACGAGCCAACAATGGCGCCGGCGCTGACTAGAATCTGCGCCATGGCCTTGGCCGTGGGCACATTGCCTCCGGTCATTTGGTCAGCCCACAGCGGCAGCCACTGCACCGAACCCCAGGTCCCGATCAAGGCTATCGAAGCCAAGGCGATTCCCAGCAGCGTTTTGGCCAGCAACCCGGAGGATACGATTTCCCGGACTGGACGCGCCGCAGCCCGCCGAACGGCGGCGCGCCAGCGTTCGGATTCGGGCACGAACAACTGTACGGCCAACGCCAGAAAGGCCGGTGCCGCGCCGGCGATCATGATCCAGCGCCACGATTCCCGGGTGACGTCAAAGCACAGACCCAGCAAGGCAATCAGCAAGTACCCCGCGTTGGACGCCATGCCGATGACCCCTGCCAGCAGCGCGCGTTTGCCTGGCGGCCAAGCCTCCATCACGAGCGCCACACCCAGCGACCACTCCCCGCCCATGCCAAATGCGGCGATGAAACGCAAGACGCCCAAGTGCCAGGGTTGCTGCGCGAAGTAGCACAAGCCCGTGAAGATAGAGTAAGTGAGGATGCTCAAGGTCATGGCGCGGACCCGACCCAGGCGGTCCCCCAGCCAGCCGAACCCAAGCCCGCCAGCTGCCGCGCCCACGAGGAACAGGGCGGTGATGCGCCCCATCCATACGCCCACGAATTGGTCCTGGCCCAATTCCGAGACCGGGAGCATGCTTTGCAACGCCGGCCGCGCCACGAGCGGAAAGATACCCATCTCCACACCGTCAAACATCCAGCCCAGGAATGCCGCAGCCAGCACGAGCCATTGGGCGCGGGTGGTGCCGCCCCCGCCCGGGGCCGCTGCACTGGTTGCGGAAGCGATCATAGCTTATGTGTGCGGGTCTTACCCGGCGATGGGGCGAACGGGTAACACAACCGGACCGCCACAGCAATGCTCAATCGCGGACCCCCGCAACTCTTCAGGGCGTATGCATGAAACCCCGGACGGAGCGCGGGCAGTCCTGTCCGCCTGCCGGATTGTGGGCAAGACGGGCGGACAGGAATGTCCGCGCTCCTTCATGCATACGCCCTGCGGGAGAGCTTCGTGAGGCATGCGCGGCACGACGCTTCAGCAGGCAGACCTGCCAAAAGTGGCAATGGTGGGGGGTGGATGGTGGCGGGACGGCTACTGGATGGCCACGAGACGGCCACTAGATGGCCGGGAGGTCACGGGAAGCGGTGACTTCCGCAGAAACGGCGCAAAAGGGCGGTTGAATTGTTTGGTATCACCGCACGATTGTGTGGTAAAGGCGCGCGTCATGAGCGCGCTGGCGGAATTGCTCGGGTCAAAGGTGAAGGCGGAAGTGTTCCGGCTGCTGTTCGGGGCGGGAGAAGGACGGCTGCACCTGCGGGAGCTGGCCCGGCAACGGCACGGGATGGTCGAGCCGCTGGGTGGCAGCGCGTAGGCAGGAAGCTGCCGGAGGCGCGCGGGCAACTTTTCCCGTCTCACTTTTTAATTGCAGTAGCTGCAATTTGCGAATAAATACCATTATGCACTGGCGGGTAGTTGCTCTCATTTCGCTGGTCCTCAATCTCGCGTTGGTTGCTGCGTGGTGGTCCATGTCGCGCCAGCAGGATGCCCGAGTGGCTGCGGCAGTTAGTGCTTCGAGGCAGGCTCCCACCGTGCAGAGCACCACTAACCTGATCGTGCGCCGCCAGCCGTTCTCCTGGCGGGACATTGAATCCCCTGACTACGCCGCCTACGCCTCCAACCTGCGCGACATCGGCTGTCCGGAGCAGACCATCCGCGACATCATCATCGCCGATGTAAACGCCTTGTACGCGCGCAAACGGGCGCTGGAAATGGTCACCGCGGAGCAACAGTGGTGGCGCATCGAGCCGGACACCAATATTGTCCGGGCCGCCGCGCTCAAAGCGCAGGAACTGGAGGAAGAGCGTCACGCCTTGCTGACCAGCTTGCTGGGCGCCAACTGGGAAACCGGCGACCTGGTCAGCATCCCGAGGCCTTCGCGCGCCGGCATCGCGCTGGATGGCCCGGTGCTGGGCGCACTTTCCGCCGAAACGAAGAAGGCCATTCAGGAAGTGAATGCGCGCTCTCAGGACCGCCTGCAAGCGTACATGGAGGCCCAGAGCCTCGCGGGCAAAGAACCCGACGCCGCCGAGCTTGCCAAACTTCGGCAGCAGACCAGAAATGAGTTGGCCCGGCTGCTCAGTCCGCCCGAACTGGAGGAATATCTGCTGCGCTATTCGCAGACCGCCAATGATCTGCGCGCCTCTTTCGGCCAACTCCGCTATTTTGAGCCGACGCGCGATGAGTTCCGCGCCGTGTTTCGAGCTATTGATGCTCTGGACCACCGGATCCAGCTTTTCTCGACCGCCAGCGACCCGGGGAGCGTCCAGGCGCTCAAGGCGCTGCTCAGCCAGCGGGAGAATGCCATCAAACTCGCGCTAGGGGCCAAGCGATACGAGGAATTCCGGCTGCTTCATGACCCGGTTTATCAGGAGGCCCTCGAAGCATCGGAAGGCGACCCGGAACTGGCGCGCGCCCAATACGCCATTGACCTGGCGGCCTTCCGTGCCGCTGGCACAAACACCCTGACCGCCGAGCAACAGGAGTCCCTCGACCGCCTCAAAGCGGACACTCTGTTGCCGCCGGAACAGCCGCCCACTCCGACATCGCCCCCGCCGTTAAAGGTCTATGTGCTTGGTCCGGGCGATAGCGCGAGCACAATTGCGCTCATGTACGGACTGCCAATTGAGGCGATCAAGGCCGCCAACCCGAAAGTGGATTTCACCAAGCTCAGGCCGGGCGTCGAGATCACCATCCCCTCATCGCCATTCGCGTCTCCCGCTTCTCCTTGAGGCCGGGCGGGACGCGTTTTAGTTCGACCGGTTGGAAATACCCGAGCTCGACCTGTCCGGAGAATCTACGTCCACCATAACCTTGCCTCCAGTTCGGATGGTGAACTGCTGGCTGATAGGCTTTCCTATGTCTCGGCAAAGGCCGTGCTGGCGCTGATGAGCAGGAAGCCAGTGGCTCTCAGATTTGTTCCTGGCAGTAAAAGCGCCATTGGCAGTGCATGTCAGGCGGATGCGGCCCAGGCGGGGCGAACCGGCACTCCACCCGCAGGCGCGGGTCCACCGCCTGGGCCAGGCTCACGAATTCCGCCTCGTGCATCGCCCGGCACGCATACTCCTTCAAACCCCGCTTCAGCCGCGCTTCCTGAACCGGGCAAACCGGCACCGACAGGACCACCTCTTCCGGCCGTTCTTCGATCTGGTAGCCGATCAGAATGCTCCACGGGTAATACCGCAACACTCGCACGAATCCCCGCAAGCCCTTCTCCTGGATGCCAAAGCGCGCCACCAAATCCTTCGCCGCCATGCCCCCGACCTTGCCCCATACCTGCTCGTTGATTTCCTCCGCCGCCGGTTGGCCGAACCGTTCCGTCAGGAAGATGAACCAGAACGCGTCCATCACCCGGTAGTGCTTAAGAAAGAACTCGATATAGCTCCGCAACTCCGCTGCCTCCATCCGTTCAAACAGTTCCAGATTCATGCAGCCGCCATTCTACCCGGCCCCTGCGGCGATGTCAGGCGCTGAAATGCCTTTCGGCGCTAGGCTCTGCGGAACACCGTGCCCGCGGCTTTAGGTGGACGCGAGCGGCCTACGAAGCCGGCCAGGACAAGGATCGTGATAACGTATGGGAGAATTTGGATGAATTGGACGGGGAGAGGTTTGCCGCCCCAGAGGCTCACGCCCTGGAGCCGGAACTGCACCGCTTCGGCAAAGCCGAAGAGCAGGCACGCCAAAGCCGTCGGCACCGGCCTCCATTTGCCAAAGATGAGCGCCGCCAGCGCCATGAAGCCGCGCCCAGCGGTCATGTCCCGCGAGAAGGAAGAGGACAAGTACACGGAGAGCGAAGCACCGCCCAACCCAGCCAGCGCGCCGCTCATCAACACCGCCGCCCACCGCACCCGGTTGACGCATATGCCCGCCGCGTCCAACGCCTCGGGATGCTCCCCGGCAAAGCTCACCCAAAGCCCGCTGGGCATGTACTTCAGCCAGAGCCAGCACAGCCCCACCATGATCCAACTCAGGAATAGCGGCGCGGACTGAAAGCGTTCGGCCAAGGGGATGGCCGGTGTCTGGCCGGTCACATCGTAGAGAATTTTGCAGGCGAACGGCGTCAGGCCGAGCGCCAGCATGTTGATCGCCGTGCCCGCCACGATCTGATTGGCGCGCAGCCAAATCACACACAACGCGAAAACGGCAGCCAGCAGCGCCCCAGCCGCCATTCCACCCCCCAAGCCCAGCCAGGGTGAATGCGTGACATAGGTTATCACCGCCGCCCCGAAGGCCCCGATCAGCATCATCCCTTCCAAGGCGATGTTTATAACGCCTGAACGCTCGCTGAACATGCCGCCCAGCGCCGCGAAGATCAGCGGCGTCGAAACACGCATCGTAGATTCCAGTAGTTGCCGGGTCATCGTTCCTTACAACTCATGTAACCTGGCTGCCCGATTCACTCATTAACCCCTCGATCCCTCGACGTTCAGCTCCCGCCTTCTCATCCAGTCCCACAGGCCTTCTGCCGATACGCACAGAATAATCAACGCCTGAAGAACCAGCGACAACTCCTGCGTAACCCGCTCAGTCTCAAGGTCCAGCGCCGCCGCGCCTCTGTGCAGCGCGCCAAACAGCAGCGCCGCCGCGACTACCCCCAGCGGGTGGTTTCGCCCAAGCAACGCCACGGCAATACCGATGAACCCAAACTCTGGCGAAAACCCAACCCGGAACCTGCCCGCATTCCCCAGCACTTCCCCCACCCCCACCAACCCTGCCAGTCCGCCCGCCAGCGACAGCGCAATAATCCTGACTTTTCCCGCGTCAATCCCCGCCGCCCGTGCCGCCGATTCACTCTGGCCCACGGCGCGCATCTCGAACCCCAACACCGTGCGCCACAGCAACACCCATACGACGAATGCCGCCACCAATGCCAGCGGGAGTGCCAGGCTCACCGGCGCGCCGCCAAACACGCCGAATTGGTGAATCCAGTAGCCTTCGCCGATAGGACGCGTCTCCGGGTTTTGCGAGCCGGGGTTCTTGAGCAGGTAGAGCGTGACATAGCTCGCGAGACCTGCCGCAATGAAATTGAGCATGATCGTGTTGATAACCTCATGGCTGCCACGCCGGGCACGGAGCCAACCGGGGATCGCGCCCCACAGCGCCCCCGCGAGCATCGCCGCCAAGGCGGCCACTACCGGCGCCAGTGGCGACCACAACCCCGGCCAGATAGCGCCCACCGCCGCGGCAGCTAAAGCCCCCAGAGTGAGTTGCCCTTCCGCGCCGATGTTAAATAGCCCGGCCTTAAACGCGAACGCGACCGAGAGGCCGGTAAAGATGAGTGGCGTCGCGTAAAACAAGGTCATGCCCAGGTCGTAGCCGGACCCAAATGCTCCGTCGGCTATAATTCTAAAGACGCGCCACGGATCTTCCCCCGCCGTCCACGTCACCACCAGACCTACGGCAAGCCCCAGTGCGACCGACAAGATGGGTTGCAGAAGCTTGCGTATCATGGCGCCATGTTCTAGCTGACCAGACGTTGCTGCGGAAGATGAAAAAGTCCCTACCCCAGCCAGACGGGCGACAGCGCCGTTCAGGTGGTCGCACGCTGGCGTCGGCCTGCGTCTGGCTGGAGAATGGCCTGCTAGTGCGGTCAGACTACGGTGTGTATCCCATGGGGAGCGCTCCCCATGGGATACACACCGTAGCACCACCGTGCCGCCACCGTATCGCCCAGCCGCAGGTGCCGGGTTCAGCGGGGACTGGAGAAAGCAGGCAGCCTGCACCACTGTCCAAACTTTGGACAGTGCGCGAATGGGAAGTTGGGTTGGCCAACCTGGCTGTGGGGGTGAAAGTGATCGTTGGCAATCAATGGAAAACTGTGTTGAACCGCTTTTCCAATCTTCCGCGGGATGACTATGAGAAAGTTCTTGAGTGACTACCGCAATGCCGCCGGCGGCCGTCGCCCACGCCCCCGCCTCCGGCGGGAACGGTCGCGGAACATCTTTCTCAGTTCGTCATAGATGGCCCGCGCGCTGCCGAAGGGCTTGCGCAGCTTCCCCCCGATGGTCTCTGGTTCCCGCCGATAGCGTCGTCTCCGTCTCTGCCGGCGGCGCGTTGCCCGGTCGAGAACCAGCACTGCCAGGAAGAGAACCGCAATCGCCACGGCGACCCACAACGCCACTGTCTCGCCGCTGAATGAGAGTTGGCCCACTAAGTATTGATTCTCGTGCATTGCGCCCGCAGTCATTCTTCTAGCCTAGTTTAGGTTCCGCAGCAAGGACATCCCTTGCGCGATCCGGGGCATTGCTTGCGCCTGCTTCAATCGTGTGCTATACACCATGCAGCAATCTCCCTGGTCTTGCTGTTTTGATGGCATGAATTCGCGCAACGCAAGAGGATCCCGCCTGGTGGTTCCTGGTTTTACGCTCATTGAACTGCTGGTCGTGATTGCCATCATTGCGATTCTGGCGGCGCTGCTCTTGCCGGCACTCGCTAAAGCCAAGGTTCGTGCCCAACGCGCCGCGTGCCTCAACAACAGCAAGCAGATCGGCCTGGGCGGCCAGATGTACGCCGATGAAGACCGGAAGCTCGCCCTGAGCGGCACCGCCAATTGGACTGATGACGACATGAACTGGCTCTTCCCCCAGTATGTGTCCAACGTGAAGTCCTTCATCTGCCCTACTACCAGAAATTCCGTGCGCACCACCTACTCGGCCGGGGTCACCTCCACCACAAGTGATCCCTACACTCCCAACGATTCGGGCGTGACTCCCTACCAGGAGCGCCTGCACGGCAACTCCAGGTACTTGTACGACCTCATCAACAACGCCTCCGGCAAGAGCGGGACTAACGGTCACAGCTACGAAGTGGCCGGCTGGATAAATGCCCGGCAGTCCTCCGGCGTCGCTGGTGCCATGCTCCGCAAGACCCAGTCGCTCATAGCCGGCTACACTTATCGCCTCAACAACTCCGCCGGCGGCTTCCCGCAATACAACTTCCTCGCACAGCATGCCGGCCCGTCGGACATCTGGATCATCTACGACGCGGACGACAAAGACTACACTTATACCGACCCGAGCCGCAAAAATGAGGACTACCCGGATCCCGGCGACAATCATGGAGCCGACGGCGGCAACGTGGTCTTCTGCGACGGCCACGCCGAGTGGGTCCCTCAAAAAGTCTATCTCCTCAAGTGGTTCCGCGGAACCGACGAGTGGCACGAGCAGATCGTGCGTTGAACGGAGTCACCCGCGCCGGTTAGTCAGCGTTCGGCGCATGCGGCGACCCAGGGGGCGGACGGCGCCACCCGGATTCTAATCAATCAAAAGGAGGGTTGCGATTTCGAGCCGCGGGATAGTTAAGTTCACGAGCTTGTAGCGGCCTTTCGCTGACTGCGCAAACTCCAAGGGACCGGATGTTGCGGCAGGATCGGCCGTCAATGCAGCCACTGAACGCACTTGCTTCAACGGCACACGCACCGCCACCCGAAGATCAGCCACGGGTGTCACCGTGTCTTCGAACGAGGATAGGCGGCGCACATCGAGGTTCAGCAGGTGGACGATGGTGCGATGCGGCTGATCGCGTACCACGGCGCGGACCGTGCTGTGCGCGCTTACAGCCACCGCCGGCTCGCCAATCGCCGCCTGCACTTCCTTGAGCCAATTCACTTTCTCCGCCGTCACAATCGAGCCGCCCGCGCGGATGAACCCTTTGAGCCGCCTTAATTCGTTCGTCGTAAAATCAGCCATGGAAGGTGCGAGCAGCAGCTTCGTGCCACGCAATGCCTTCCATAAGTCGTCTTCGCACACCACCTCGAATTGCAGATTGGCGGCGGTCAGTGCAGCGGCCAACCGGGAGGCACGGCACTGGTCGGAGGCAAGCCAGTTCCGGAACGGCAAGAAGAGGACCAAGTCCCTCCGCGCGCGGGTGTCGTTGAGCAGGCTGGCATTCCGCCGGAGAAAATCCGCCTGGGGCCGGATGAGCGAGATCATCCGCTCCCGTTCTCTATCCGGCCATGTCGGCCAGGAAAGATAGGACGCGTTATGGGCCGCCGCTTCGGCCATGGCAAGCCGCACCAGATGGGGCGGAGTATGATAATCCGCCTCGGCCAGGGTGACCGCTACCACTGGTTTGCCACGACTAATGGCATGAAGCTGCCGGTAGGTTGGGCCGTATTCCATTACACGGCCGTCCGACAGCGTGCGCGGCTGGCTGGACATATCCTCCACGACAACGAAATCCTCCGCCCGGCTTAGTTCGTGGATGTTGTAAGCATAGTTGCGGCACTGGGAGTAGAGGACATCCGGTGAGTTAAGGCTGTTGTTTGCGGTAATCAGCGCGTTGCGCTTGAGGGAGCGAGCGTAATCACGCATGTCGGCCAGAAAATCGCGGGCAATTGTGCAGCGGAAGCGCAGAAAAGCGTTGGAATGCCGCCGGGCCAGCTGGCGCAGGGCGACTTGCGAATTGGTCTTGGGAAGCGACGCCATGCGAGGCAGCACACCCTCGCGTCGGAGAAACCGGGCAAATTTCTCCAGGCAATGAGAGCAATAGCAGCCTTGCGGATGAACGGTGGGATTATCAAAGAAGACACCATCGCAGCCCGCCTCCAATTGCTGGCGCACCATGAATCTCTCGTAAGTCCGCCAGTCGGGATTGTTCATGCAGGCGGGCTGGTATTCACCTCCATACCACGAGGGCAAAGGACTGCCGGCGTGGTCCTGTTGCCTCCATTCTGCAGGCGGCTGGCCGAACTGGGCGCGCAATTCCGGCGGCCAATTCCTGGCGAAAGCCTCCAACTTAACGATCGAGGTGGCACAGACGTAGCCGATCGCCAGACGAATACCCCGGCGCCGGGCGTTGTCGAGGTAGGAAGCGGTCGCCCTGCGCTGCACCGCCAGTTCCTCGGCCGGTGGCAACCCCAGGTAGCCCAAGCCCCCCAATCCGGTCACGTAAATAACACTCGCACCGCTCGCCGCTGCCGCTTCAGCCTGGTCGCCGATGGCCCCCAGGTGATCGAACGCGTGGCCGGCCACGCCTGCCTGGAGTTCGCGCCGCACAGCCTCCCGGGAAATCGCTGTTGGCACAAGTAACAGCAGGCACACGCCGCATTTTAGCAGTCCGCTCGCCATATGGTCTCTGCCCGGTATAGCACGCCCGCCTGGCAAAGCACGCGTTATGATGCCACCCCGATGCCAAGGCGGAAAAGTTCACGTGACACGTGTATGAAGCAGCCCGGCCATCAATCGCGCCCAGCCCTTGACACCATCCCGCTTGAATCCGTAGGCTCCGGCTCATGTTACGCAATCTTCTCCCTGCCGCGATTGTTGTTATGAGCTTAGGCACACCCCTCACCCAATGCGCTCGCGCCGCCACTTTTGCGGACGACGCCACCTTCCTGAAGCGCCACACGGAACTCATCGTCTTGAGCGATGCGAAGGGCCTTGCCAAAGTGGCCATCGTGCCCGCCTGGCAGGGCCGGGTCATGACCAGCACCGCCGGGGCCGACGCCGGCCTCAGCTTTGGCTGGATCAACCGCGAGCTCATCGCCTCCGGCAAGCTGCTGCCCCACATGAATGCTTTCGGCGGCGAAGACCGTTTCTGGATGGGGCCGGAGGCCGGGCAGTTTTCGATCTTCTTCGCCCAGGGAACGAAGTTTGAATTTGCGGACTGGTTTACGCCTGCCGCCTTTGATACGCTGCCGTTCAAAGTCCTGCGCCAATCCAGGGACAAGGCCGTGTTCGCCTCACAATTCAACCTGACCAATTACTCGGGCACGCGCTTTAAGGTGGCGGTGAACCGGGAAGTCCGCCTGCTTAACTCCAAAACAGCCTGGCGGAAGCTGGGCGTTAAGCCTTCCGTCGGCGTGAGCCTGGTCGCCTTTGAATCCGACAACAGGATTACCAACGCCGGCGAGGAAGCGTGGAAAAAGGACACAGGATTGCTCTCGATTTGGATTCTCGGCATGTTTACTCCTTCTCCTTCCGCCACCATCGTCGTACCTATCGAGGCCGGACCTGAATCCAAGCTTGGCGTAAAGGTAACGTCGGACTACTTTGGCCAGATCCCGCCGGATCGCCTGGTAGTCAAGGACGACGTGATCTACTTCTCCGCCGACGGCAAGTACCGCAGCAAGATCGGCATCAACCCCAAGCGTAGCAAGGGCGTATTGGGCAGCTACGACGCGGACAACAAAGTGCTGACCATTGCGCAGTACAAAGTGCCCGCAGGCGTAACCGACTACGTCAACTCGCTCTGGAAGATCCAGGATGACCCCTACAGCGGCGATGCCGCAAACTGCTACAACGACGGCCCGCCCGCGCCCGGCGAGAAGCCGATGGGCCCGTTCTTCGAGCTGGAATCCTCTTCACCAGCCGCCGCGCTGGCGCCCGGCAAGAGCCTCGCCCACGTCCACCGGACAATCCACCTGACCGGGCCGGAATCCGCGCTGGATGGCGTCGCCCGCGCCACGCTGGGCGTCTCCATCGCCGACATCAAAGCCGGACTCAAGAATCGGTAAGATGAACACCAGTAATCAAACCACAGCCGCCGCCGGCAAGACCATGACGCAGTCGGTCAAACAAGGCATGTTCGTCCTGCCAGATGGCAGGAACGTGCTATTCACCTTCTGTCTGGTCAGCTCGCTGTTCCTCCTCTGGGGATTCTGCAACGGGATGATTGACGTGATGGACAAGCACTTCCAGGAGGAACTGCACCTCAGCTTGTCGCAGTCGGCCTGGGTCCAGTTTGCGCACTGGATGGGCTACTTCCTCATGTCCATCCCCGCGGGCTGGCTCGCGACGCGGCTGGGCTACAAAGGCGGCATTATCGCCGGGCTGTTGTTGGTCTCGGTCGGCGGGTTCTGGTTCATTCCAGCATCCAAGATCGCGGCGTTCTGGGCCTTCCTGCTCGGCGTATGCGTCGTGGCCTCTGGCTTGACCTTCCTGGAAACGGTGGCCAACCCCTACACGACGGTGCTGGGCCCCTCGCGCTACGCCGCCGCCCGCATCAATACGGCTCAGTCCTGCAACGGCGTCGGCTGGATCTTCGGTCCGATCGCCGGCAGCATGTTCTTTTATGGCACGGATGCGGCCGGGCGAAGCACCGGTTCGCAGACGCTTTGGATCCCATATGCGGGCGTTGCGGTGGGGGTGCTCATCCTGGCGGTCATCTTCTTCTTTGCCCCAGTCCCCGATGTGAAGGCTGAGGACGATTATCATTTGGACGACAAAGGTCCCGGCACGGCCCCGGCCCCGGCGACCCGGGAGGTGAACCGCAAGCTGTCGTATGCGTTGCTGCTGGGGAATGTGGCCGCGCTGATCGGCGTCTTCATCTTCATCTTCTGGCTCACGTTCGATGGCCTGCAGCTTGGCCCGCGCCTGGTGGGGTTGGCCTCCGCCATTCCGCGCCCATCCAGCGTGGTCGTGAGCGCGCAAAACTCGGTGCTGATCGTGCTGACGGTCGCCGCCGGGCTGGTCCTGTTGGCCGCGGCTATCTGGCTGATCGGCGTCACCAAACGCCTCTCCCACCACAGCGTCTGGGCGCACGAACACTTTTCCGGGGCCACGCTGGCGCAGTTCCTGTATGTCGCGGCCCAGTGCGGCATCTTCAGCTTCCTGATCAATTACCTGACCTCGGAGCCGCCGTCCCTGCCCTCCTCCTGGTTCAAGGAGAGCACCAGCAAATGGATCGAGGTGCGAACGGCCTTTGCGGGTTCGGACTTCAAAGACGTGTCCTCCCTGGCGACAAAACTGACCGTCAAAGCTGATTCTATGTCAGTCTTTCTCGCCACACAGCTTTCCGATGCCACGGTTCAAACACTGGCCCGCTACAAGGAAGGTGCGGCCAGCACCACGGCGGCGCGCGTGGCGATGATGCAGGATCTCAACAGCCTCATCCTCAAGACCAACATCTATGCGCCGGAGCGATTCCAGGGCATCGCCTTGCAGGACAAGACCAGACACCTGCTCGGGCCCGATGCCCCGCCGCGTAGCCTGCCGCGGCTCAACCGGCTGCTGCTCGCCGACGCGTATCCGCAGGAACTGGCCTTCCAGGACGGCATCTTCGGCGTGAGCAACCAGTTCGCCGCCACACTGGCGTCGGTTGGCTTCTTTTGTTTCCTCCTGGGCCGGGTCACCGGCGCGGCCATGCTGCGCAAAATCTCCGCCCACAAGATGCTCGGTCTCTACAGCGTGATCAATGCCGTGCTTTGTTTCCTGATCTACTTGAAGCTGGGCTGGCTGTCGGTAGTGTGCGTCTTCCTCTGCTACTTCTTCATGTCCATCACCTTCCCCACTATCTTCGCCCTCGGTATCTTTGGCCTGGGGGCGCGGGCCAAGGCCGCCTCGGCCTACATCGTCATGGGCATCGTCGGCGGTGCCCTCCTGCCCAAGCTCATGGGCGCGGTAGCCGACCACTATAACATGTCCCGGGGCTTCATCGTGCCCCTAATCTGCTTCGTGTTCATTGCCTTCTACGGCTACGGCTGGCCCAAGCTCAGCCGCGTCGAGGCCCTCCACGGCGTCGGGACATCCGGGGGGCGCTAATCCAGACAATATGCGAAACCGGAACCATGATCCCCTCTTTGCCCTCACGGTCGGCCTGGTCTTGACCTGCGCGCCGCTCTGGGCTGCACAACAGCAGCTGACTTACGTTGACCTGGTCAAGCGACTCACGGACCTGGAGCAACTGGCCACGGTGCCCATGCCAGGTGAGAAGTGCGTCCAATGGTCTAGCTACGACCGCGCCAGCCGCTACGATGCGGCTACCGGGAAATATGTGGCCTGGGATGCCAACGCCGACGGGGACGGCATCATCCGCAAGGAAGATGGCAAACTCGTCTTCGCCGAGATGGAAGGGCCAGGCTGCATCTGGCGTATCTGGTCCGCCACACCCAAAGAGGGGCACGTGCGGATTTATCTCGACGGCGCGGCCGAACCCGCGGTGGACCTGCCGTTCGTCGGCTACTTTGATCGCAAGAACGAGCCCTTTACCTGCCCCGCCCTCGTGCACACGGTCGCCATGGGCTGGAACAATTACACGCCCATCCCGTTCCAGAAGTCCTGCAAGATCACGGCTGATCCCGGCTGGGGCGCCTATTACCAGTTCGTTTACACCGTCTTCCCCAAAGGCACACAGGTGCCGGCGTTCAGGCGGGACCTGTCGGCGGCGGAGCGGGCGGCGCTCGATCAAGCCAACTCGATCCTGGGTGAGTGCCGGTTTGGCGCCGGTCGCGAGCACCCCGGGGCGAAGCTGATTGCGAAGGGAATCAAGGCCGGCCCCGTCACCACCAGCACCGTGGCGAAGCTCAAAGGCCCGCGCGCCATCACGGGGTTACGGGTCAGGCTGGTCCCGGCCCCCGCGCCCGAGGATCTCGACACCCTGCGAGAACTGGCCCTGCAGATCAAATGGGACGGCGAGTCCGCTCCCAGCGTGTGGTCGCCGCTCGGCGACTTCTTTGGCACGGCGCCCGGCCTCAATGCCTATCGCTCCCTGCCGCTCGGGGCCGGGGAGGACGGCTGGCTATATTGCAATTGGTACATGCCTTTCAAAAAGGAGGCCCGGGTGGAACTGGTCAACGATGGTTCCACCGCCCGCACCCTGCAGGTCGAGCTCCAACACGCCGAACTCTCCCGACCCATCGCTCAACTCGGCCGCTTCCACGCCAAGTGGCACCGGGATGCCTTCCTGCCGCGCGAGGCCGAGCGCTGGATTGACTGGCCTTTCCTCAAGACCGAAGGGGCGGGGCGCTTCGCCGGCCTCATGCTCCACGTCTGGAACCCGCGCGGGAGCTGGTGGGGCGAGGGAGACGAGAAGTTCTTCGTGGACGGGGAGAAGTTCCCGTCCACCATCGGCACCGGGTCGGAAGACTATTTTGGCTATGCCTGGTGCTGCCCGCAGTTGTTCCAGAATGCCTACCATAACCAGACCCGCAACGATGGCAACAACCGCGGTCACATCTCCGTTAACCGCTGGCAGATCGCCGATGCCATCCCCTTCCACAAGTCCTTTGAGGGCTGCATCGAGAAGTACTACCGGAACGACCGGCCCACGCTGTATGCGGGCACGACCTACTGGTATCTCGGCCCGGATGGCAATGATCCCTACCGCCCGCTCCCGCTGCGCGAGCGCCTCGGCTACTGGGGGCCGGTGCAGACCTACAAGGTCAAAGGTGCAATCGAGGGGGAGAAGCTCAAGATTATCGCGAAGAGCGGCGGTGAGACCCAGGAACAGGACATGACCGCATTCGAGGGAGCCTGGAGCAACGACGCTCACCTCTGGTGGATCCAAGCTAAACCCGGGGACAAGCTGGAGCTGGCCCTGCCGCTCCAGCAGACGGGGAAGTACCGGATGCTCATGCAACTCACCCGGGCGCCGGACTACGGCATTGTGCAGCTTCATCTCGACGGCCAGAAGCTGGGCAGCCCGATTGACCTTTACCGCAAGGCGGTCAGGTCTACCGGGGAACTGGCAATGGGCGAGCTCGAACTCGCGGCCGGAGACCATAAGCTGACAGTCGAGATCGTTGGCGCCAATGACAAGGCCATTAAGAGCCACATGTTCGGCCTGGACTACGTGAAGCTTGACCCGATGTAGCCAAACGGCGTCTGCACCAAACCACCTGCCCCATGATCACAATCTCACGCCGTGAATTCATCGCCCAAACGTCCCTGGCCGCAACCACCACCGCCTTCTGTGGCGCCTGGATTCAGCGAGGTTTCACCGCCGAGCCCTGGCCGCCGCCGATCGTGGTGTTCAGCAAGATCTATCAGGCGCTCAAGCTGAACTTCGATGACGCGGCGGCGCTGACGGCGGAGGCGGGGATAGACGGCATAGACTGCCCGGTGCGGCCCGGCGGCGAGATTCTGCCGGAACAGGCGGCGACACGCCTGCCGGAATACGCGGCCGCCTTGAATAAGCACAGCCTGCAGGTGCCCTTGCTCACGACGGGGATTACCGGGGTGTCCTCACCCAATGCCGAAGAGATCCTGCGCACGGCGAAGCAGCACGGCGTACGCTTCTACCGATTAGGATTTGTGCTGCGGAAACCGGAGGTGCCCGCCGACCAGCAGGTGCGCGAGGTCCAGGCCCAACTCAAGGACCTGGCGGCGCTGAACAAGGCGGTCGGCCTCGGGGCCATTCTCCAAAATCACTCACCGACGGGCCGCAATTATGTCGGAGGCGACCTGGCGGACATGTATGAGATCGTCAAGGAATTCGACCCGGCGCAGGTCGGGGTGGCGTTCGACATCGGCCATGCGCTGGTGGTTCATGGTAACGAATGGCGCGGACACTTCGACAAGCTCAAATCGCACATCAAGGTCGCCTACGTGAAGGACGTGACCAGGGCCGGACGCTGGGTGCCGTTTGGCCAGGGCGACATCGGCGGGTTGGGCTACTTCAAGCTGCTCAGGCAAACAGGCTGCCGCGCCCCCATCTCACTGCACATCGAGTTCGACTGGAGCGGCGGCGGGAAGTCCAGGACGCGCAGCGCGCTGATCAAGGCGCTGCGCGACAGCGCGCGGGTGTTGCGAGGCTGGCTCGCAGAGGCTTAAGCGGAATACCATAGACGAGAGTTTGCCCATTGCTCGCCCGCATGAGCTCTGCCCGGGTGAGGTGAAAGATGTTGGGCGTCATTCACGGCATCCGCTCAAACGCCTCCGCACCGAGAATCCGCACCCGCTCGCGCGACGGGTAGAAGTATAAACAGCCCTGGCTCGTTCCCCCATAGGACCATGCCAGGCCCACATCCCCGGCGCCGAAATCTGCCGTCGGGTAGGCGCGGTCAATCACGACTGCATTTGGGCTTTGGTTCGTGCGAAAGTGTGCATCCACCATTACGCTGGGCACGGCAAAGGATTTCGAGGAAACACTCGTCACGAACACCCCCAGGTAGATTGGCTCGCCTTCGGCGGTCACCACGAATGGGGTGCCTGACACCGGCGGGCGCGGCAAGCGGGCTCGCGCCTCTTGTGTCAGCCGCAGCGTGTGTGTGCTGAAGTCGTAGTTTAGAATGTCTGCGTCGGAAATCACGGGTGCCGGCGACAGCGTGACGTGAGACCAATCGTCCGTTCCCCGCGCTAGAATGCGCGGGTCCACTGGCCCCGCCAGTGTGTAGATGGCGAAGCCGGGGTCGGGCACAATTGACCCCGGCAAGCCGGAAGCCACGGTGGGAACGACGCCGACGAAAGCGACCGCGACCGCTCCCGCCGCTTGCCTGAAACGCAACTTCATGCCTTCAACCTTGCTACCCAACCGAGCAGGAGATGTCAAAGCCGCGTAAAACAATTGTAAAAGAATTGGCTGCTGTTGAAAGTCAGGGGCGCTGCACCGGCATCCGAGGAAGTTCCGGGGAGGTTCACCCGCCCAGGCAATCTGGAATGGCCGCAAATGCTGCATCGGCAAGGGGAACCGTGCTCCGGCTGGAAGCACGATTTGGGGGAGGTCTGGAGGCATGGCCAACTGCCAGGAATGCTATACTATTCGAAGTGTGATGACGCGTGGCGATACTGACAGGACGAGAGAAGCACAAAGGTCCGGGGCTCGCATGCCCACGGTGTTGGGCACCGGTCTGATCGCGCTGGACGTGGTCATCCCTTCCGGGCCCGGCTCTTCTGCCTGGTGCTTTTTGGGTGGCACTTGCGGCAATGTCCTCACGATCCTGAGCGCCCTGGGCTGGCGGAGCTATCCCATTGGACGGCTGGACCTCAATCACCCAGCCTGCTCCCTGTTCAATGCCGAACTGGCTCTCTGGGGGCTGCGCACGGAGTTTCTCCACTTGGCCCCGCCGGCGGCAGTGCCAGTCATCGTGCAACGGAACCGTGCGAACCCCGATGGGGGATCGCGGCATTCGTTCTCTTTCCGTTGCCCGCGATGTCGCAGGTACCTCCCGGGCTTCCAACCGGTGCGCCTTGACACTGCCCAACAACAGCTTGTTGCCCTGCCGCCACGCGACGTGTTCTTCCTGGACCGACCCTCCCCTGGCAACCTGCTGCTCGCGAAGGAAGCCGCCGCGGGTGGCGCACTGGTAGTTTTCGAACCGACCGGCATCGGAAAAGGCCCGGCCGAGAGACACTTCCGCGAGGCGATCGCCCTGGCCCACGTCCTCAAATACTCGAACAGCCGTCTGCCTGGATTCTCGGATGCGCCGGGTTCCCGCTCCCCGCTGTTAGAGATTGAAACACTGGGGGAGGCTGGACTGCGTTATCGGCGAGCGATCGCGGGAGCCAGGTCCTCCGACTGGGTCACGCTCCGGGCCCTCCCGGCGGTCGTATCGGGCGATACCGCGGGCGCCGGGGATTGGACAACTGCTATCGCGATTCATGTGCTTAACCTGTCGGGGTGTTCACAGCCAGGCACGCTTGCGGCCTGTACCAACGCTGAGATTGAGGCCGCGCTCCGGGCGGGTCAGGCAGCCGCGGCCTGGAATTGCCAGTTCCAGGGGGCGCGCGGGAGCATGTTTCAGTCAGCAAGCGTCCTGTCTGACTTTGTCCAACGACTAACGGGCCGACTATATCCCTTGGACCTGCGGGCAAATGGTCCGCTCCGCGCGCCGGAGCCGCACCCGGTTACGGACCTGATGCGCAAGCTGTGCGCCGTTTGCCGGGGATACGAGAACGTTGCGTCTGCAACGGCGCTGCCTTCGACTGCTCCGCCCGTCGGCGGGTGGAGAATCGTCGGCCGACCGGGATACATCGGCCAGCGCAGGCAGTCGACCGCGGCCGAGCTGGACCGGCGCTACGGGGTTGGGCGATGGCGGATCGCCTACGACTGGCAGGCAGAGATAATCACGCGGGAGCAAGCGCTCGAGCATTACACCCGCGCCTATGAGATCTGGCTGCAGAACAACTCGGACCTCCTCGATTGGCTGGTGCGAACCGCATCGGACATTTACGACATTTCGCCGGAGGATGTTCAATCGAACACAGACTACAACATCCAGACCGGCTCAGCCGTCCATTTGCAGGACATTGCGGTGCGCATCGCCGTGTCGAGGCTGGGGCGCAAGTTTGAAGGCGACCGACTGGTTCAGATCCGGGGGAGGCAGTCCGAAGGGTCTGCGCTGAGTCCCGGGGTCGTGCCCTTTCACCAGCCGGAGTTGATCACACAGCCCGAGTTGAAGGGATGGTGGCAGCCCGGAACCGTGGAATCGTTCTGGCAAAGTAACAAGGTCCTCCAGGTTCGCCACCCTCCCCGGCGCACTTTGATGTTCGGCGGATCATTCAACCCGGTCCACAATGGGCACCTCGCGCTGGCCAAGTTCGTCCGGGAACAGCTCGGATTTGACCGCGTCCTCTTCATTCCTAACGGCGACAACTACCGCAAGCCAGATCTGGCGCCCGCTGTGGCACGACTGGCGATGGTCCAAGCCGCGATCGCGGGTGAGGCCGCTTACGATATTGTGGATGTAGAGGTCTACAGCAAAGAACCCTTGCGGGTCGTCAAGACCACCGAGGAACTGCGTGCGGAGTATCCGGAGGATGACCTGGTGCTGCTGCGCGGGCTGGATGCGCTGCCCAGGACGCATCATCGGCTCTTTGCCATCCCCGGATTGCGCGTGCTCGTCCTGTATCGGGATACGGGCGGCCGGAGCTTTGAAGAAATCCTGCGCCGGAATCCCCACCTCGACGCTAACCGGCAGCGCATCGACTACATCGAAGAGGCGTTCCGGTGTTCGCTATCATCCTCTGAAGTGCGCCGCGCGCTTTGCGAGGGTCGCTCGATTGAATCGCTGGTTCCAGCGACTGTGGCTGACATCATCAGAGGCCAGGGGCTCTACAATCCAGCCAAGACAGGCACCGGGCTGACCGATCATCCGGCCCACGAGTAGCTCGCATAGGGGTCATCAAGGGGTCAGAGCTTTGCCGCTGCCGCCTGGTCGGCCAGAACCATGGCCTCGTTGCGGCGAACGTGGGCGGCTGGGATCGTCATATCCCCATCGCGCAGCCGCAGCAGCATGCCGGCCTTCTCCACACCCGTTACCACCCACAGGATGCGCCGCGCTCGATTGAGCATAGGGTAGGTCAACGTCATCCGCCGCCTTCCCTGGTAAGCCGCGGTAACCACCACGTCTGCTTTGGCGACATTGAGCACCGGGTCCCCCGGCACTAAGGAGGCCGTGTGGCCATCCGAACCGAGCCCCAGCTGGACGAGGTCGAGTACCGGCGGGGTGCCGGCGGCTTGCTGGAGCATCTGTGCGTAACGATTGACGGCATCCTCCAGGTCAGGCAAATCGACAGGCATGGCCAAAACCTGCTCGGGGCATAGCGGAACTTGTTCCAAAAGCGCGTCGCGCAAGCGGGTGAGGTTTCGGTCCGGGTCACCGGCAGGGGCCACACGCTCGTCCACCTGGGCCACATAGACATTTCGCCAGGGGATATCCTCTCGCACCAGTGCGCGCAGCATCTGCCAGGGTGTCTGACCACCGCTCACGGCAAAGGTGAATCGACCCCGCGCCGCTACCGCTCCCCTGCCCTCCCGGGCAATGCATTCGGCTGCCTCAACCGCCACCGCCGCCGCGTCCGCCAGCACTCGAATCTTCATGGTCCGCATCAGACAGCCGCGCTACCACACTTTCAGCGCGCGATACCGACGAATGAGGTTGTTCGTAGAGCTGTCATGACTCAGCTCAGGCTCGGCCTTGTTCTCAAGCTGAGGAATAATCCGCTGAGCCAGGTCCTTGCCAAGTTGCACGCCCCACTGGTCGAACGAGCCGACATTCCAGAGGGCGCCCTGGGTGAATACGTTATGCTCATACAGCGCCACGAGCTTGCCGAGCGCTTCCGGCGTCAGCCGTTCGATGAGGATGGTGTTAGACGGGCGATTCCCCTCGAAGATCCGGTGCGGCACAAGCCAATCGGGCACGCCCTCGGCCTTGACCTGTTCTGGGGTCATGCCAAACGCCAGCGCTTTGCTCTGCGCAAAGACATTTGCCAGCAGCAGGTCATGGTGACAACCCAACGGCGTGAGCGCTTGGGCGAACGCAATGAAGTCGCACGGGATAAGCCGCGTGCCCTGGTGGATCAACTGGTAGAACGAATGCTGGCCGTTGGTGCCGGGTTCGCCCCAATAAACGGGACTGGTATCGTAGTCCACCGCAGTTCCCGCCAGTGTGACACGCTTGCCGTTGCTCTCCATGGTCAACTGCTGCAAGTAAGCAGGAAACCGCTTCAGGTACTGCTCATAGGGCAGCACGGCAACAGTCTCTGCGCCGAAGAAGTCGTTGTACCAGATCGCCAGCAGGGCCATCAGCACCGGCAGGTTCCGTTCGAACGGCGCGGTGCGGAAGTGCTCGTCCATCTGGTGAAAGCCGCTGAGCATCGCGCGGAAGTTCTCCGGGCCGATTGCGATCATCGTGGACAATCCGATCGCCGAGCACAGGGAGTAGCGCCCCCCCACCCAATCCCAGAATGGAAACATGTTTGCGGTGTCTATGCCAAACTCGGCCACCTTCTCGGCCCTGGTCGAGACCGCGACAAAGTGTCTCGCGACCGCCGCCCGGTCGCCCCCCAGGCCGTTTACCAGCCACTCACGCGCGCTCTCCGCGTTGGTCATGGTCTCCAGCGTGGTGAAGGTCTTGGATGACACAATGAACAGCGTCTCCGCCGGATCGAGGTCGCAGGTCGCCTCCACGAGGTCAACCCCGTCTATGTTGGAGACGAACCGGAACGTCATAGTCCGATCGCTGTAATGCCTCAGCGCCTCGTAGGCCATAACCGGCCCGAGGTCCGAGCCACCGATGCCGATGTTAACCACGTTCCGAATGCGCTTGCCGGTGTGACCAGTCCATGCTCCGCTCCGGATGTCTTGGGCGAAGCACGCCATCTTGTCCAGCACGGCGTGCACCTCGGGCACCACGTTCATTCCGTTCACGGAAATGGACACTTCTTTCGGCGCGCGCAGGGCCACGTGCAGGACGGCGCGGTTCTCGGTAAGGTTGATCGCGTCTCCGCGGAACATGGCGTCAATGCGCCCGCGCAGGCCGGATTCCTCGGCTAGCCGCAACAGCCACTTAATCGTCCGGGCGGAGATGCGGTTCTTGGAGTAATCCAGGAACAGGCCCACAGCCTCAGCCGTCATGCGGTCTGCGCGCTTGGGGTCCCTGGCGAAGAGCTCGCGCAAATGCCATTTGCGGGCGGCCCGGTAGTGCGTGGCCAGGGCTTTCCAGGAGTTGAGTGCTGTAAGTGAGGTAATTGGTTCTGGCATAAATGTTGTCAGGTGGCAACTCCAAGCGCCTCGGCCTTCGCGGCGATGACGGTCATCAGCTTGTTCCAGGATTTGGAGAAGGCGTCGGCGCCTTCGGCCTGGAGCCGCGCGGCTAACGCATCCACGCCAATCCCCGCCTCGGCGAACTGCGCCAAGACCTTCTCGCAGTCACCGCCGTCCGCCGGCATGATTGGGCCGACGTGACCGTGGCTGGCGAAGGCCTTCAGAGTTCCCTCGGGCATGGTGTTGACCGTGAAGGGCGCGGTGAGGGCCTCTACGTAGAGCACATCAGATGCGTGAGGATCTTTCGTTCCCGTGCTGGCCCACAGGAGGCGCTGGGGCCGGGCGCCGCAGTTGAATGCGCGCTGCC
Organism: Candidatus Paceibacterota bacterium; assembly: GCA_035452965.1. Taxonomy (NCBI): domain Bacteria; kingdom Bacillati; phylum Minisyncoccota; species Minisyncoccota bacterium. The sequence continues at coordinate 74,461 of DAOTCE010000006.1, forward strand.
AGCGGGGCGCGTTCAGCAGCTCGCGATAAGCCTTGTAGGTGCGCCGGGCGATGGCCACCCCAAGCTGATTGGTCAGCCCGGCGGGCACCCTGCCCGCCACCGCAACATCCCAGCGGCTGATGAAAAGCGACGCGACCGAAGCAACGTCGGGCGGAAGGCCGGCTTCAATGCGCCGTTCGATGCCGCGCAGGTAGGCTTCCGCCGCAGCCACATATTGCTCGCGCGAGAACAACAACGTCACGTTGATCGGAACCCCGGCGAAAACGGCCTCTTCAATGGCCGGCAATCCTTCCCGCGTCCCGGGGATTTTGATGAACAGGTTTGCCCGCCCCGCCCGCGCGTGCAACGCCTTGGCCTCCGCGAGGGTGCTCGCGGCGTCGTAGGCCAGCAAGGGCGACACTTCCAGCGATACCCAGCCATCCAGGCTGTTCGTGCGGTGATGGACAATCCAAAACAGGTCGGCAGCCCGGGTGAGATCCTCCAGCGCGAGATCAAAGAACAAAGCCTCTCCTGTCTTCCCCTCCCGCGCCTCATCGCGGATAGCCGCATCGTAAGCGGTGCTGCTCGTGATGGCCTGATTGAAGATAGTCGGGTTGGATGTAAGTCCGGTCACCGAGAACTCCTCGATGTAACGCCGCAAAGTGCCGCTGGAAAGGAGATCGCGCGTAATGTTATCGAGCCAGAGACTCTGTCCCAGGTCGTGAAGCACTTGTGTAGGTTTCATAGGCGAATTGCTTGCCTTTCCTGCTTCCAATTTAGGGGGAGCCTGGACTGAATGTCAAAAGGAGCTTTCCCATAATGACCTCCAGGTTGAGACGTTTCACCAGGACGCACGTGCTCGGGAATGCCCGGCTGCCTTGGCGAGGTGTCCCCACCAAACAGCGGCCAGGCTTGTCCTTCAATCCGCCCCTTACATGCTGGCCAGGGCCTGACGCACAATGCTCTGTGCCTCGCTTACGATGGCCTGCAGGTGCGTCTCGTCGCGGAAGCTCTCCGCGTAGATCTTGTACAGATTTTCGGTTCCGGAAGGCCGCGCCGCAAACCAACCGTTGGCCGTCACCACCTTTAATCCGCCGATTGGCTCGTTGTTGCCCGGCGCGCGAGTCAGCTTGGCGGTGATCGCTTCCCCCGCCAGGCTCGACGCCTGCACCGCCTCAGGCGACAATCTTTCCAGCCGCGCTTTCTGCTCGGGGGTGGCCGCTGCGTCTATACGCGTGTAATACGGCATCCCGAATTCCGCGACCAGCGACCTGAAGTGTTCCCCCGGGTCCTTGCCGGTGCGCGCAGTTATCTCCGCCGCCAGCAGGTCCAACAGAATGCCGTCTTTGTCCGTCGTCCAAACCGACCCGTCCTGCCGAAGGAAACTCGCCCCCGCGCTCTCCTCCCCCCCGAAGCACCAGGAGCCATCCAGCAGGTGCGGCGCGAAATACTTAAAGCCCACCGGCACCTCGGCCAAATGCCGATTCAATTGGTTAACCACCCGGTCAATCATGCCGCTGCTGACCAGCGTCTTGCCCACCGCCGCTTCAGCCTTCCACCCGGACCGGTGCATGAGCAGGTAGCGGATCGCCACGGCCAGGTAATGATTTGGATTCATCAGTCCCGCTGACGGCGTCACAATGCCATGCCGGTCGGAGTCCGGGTCATTGCCAAACGCCACCTGGTACTGGTTCTTCAGCCCGACCAATCCCGCCATCGCGCATGGGCTGGAGCAGTCCATGCGGACCTTGCCATCGTGATCCACGGTCATGAAGGCAAACGTTGGGTCGAGCTTCGGGTTGACCACCGTGATGTCCAACCCATAGATGGAATTGATTGGTTCCCAGCAGGGCAAGGCAGCCCCGCCCAGCGGGTCCGCGCCCAGCCTGAGACTCGCCGCCCGTATGGCCTCCATGTCAACCACACTGTGCAGATCCTTCACGTAAGGCAGGATGAAATCCTCCTCGTGCGTGGTTCCCGCATTAATGGCCGTGTCGAACGGCACGCGCTTCACGTCCACATTGCCCTCGCACAGCATTTCATTGGCGCGTTGCTGAACCCAATTTGTCACGGTCGTTTCTGCCGGGCCGCCGTGGGGCGGGTTATACTTGAAGCCTCCATCCTCCGGCGGGTTGTGCGAAGGCGTGATGACAATGCCATCGGCCAAATGCTCCTTCCGGCCCTGGTTATAGACCAGGATGGCCCGCGAGATCACCGGCGTCGGCGTCACTCCGTCATCACGCTGTAGGATGGTCTCGACGTTATTAGCCGCCAGCACTTCCAGGGCCGTGTGCTGCGCCGGCCCAGACAGCGCGTGGCTGTCCCTTCCCACATGCACCGGGCCGTCGATGCCCTGGCGGCGCCGGTAATCGCAGATCGCCTGGGTGATTGCCAGGATATGCGCCTCGGTGAATGTGCCGCGCAAGGACGTGCCACGGTGTCCAGACGTGCCGAAGTTCACCCACTGGTTGCGGTTGCCCACGTCCGGCCGACGCTCGTAATAGTCTCGTTCGAGCCGAGACAAATCCACCAGCATTTCCTTTGGCAGCGGCCTGCCTGCGAGCGGGGAAGTCCCCACAGGTTGAAGGGGGGGCTTCATTCGAACCGGGTCTCCAGCAAGATGAGCGCCTTGGTCCCCGTGTACCGAACGGAGACCTCACCTGCGTCGGGCGGTAATGGCGAGCGCATATCCACCGTTTGACCTGGGGCGACGGCGATCGAACTCCCGGCACTCGTTCCGTTCACGGCGACGGTGAGATGCGCAGGGCTTGCGGCAGGGTTTTTGACTTTGGTTAGGACGGTCTTCCGGCCCGGCGGGAGCCTCGCCCAGAATATGCCAGAGCCAGTCGTGGAACCCCGATTGAGGTCCCTGAGACTCGCGGCGGTGCTGTAACTGTAAGGGCCGAACGGGTTGCGGCCGCGCGGGACAAACTGCGAGCCGGGGTCCATGTTCCACGAGCCTGTGTTCGGCTCCAGGGGAATCGCGTTCGGATTCGTGGGCGGCGCGCGCCACTCGGCATTGACAACCAAGCCGTTAAGCGACCCACATATCACCCCGCGCTCGGTGATGTAGTCTCCCCATAGTATCGGCGATTCGATCAGCGGATGCGCGGCATGGCCCGCTTTCGTTGCCGTGTACGCCACGAGGTTGGCCAGTAGCCGGTCGGCCGCAGGGTCCAGCCCGGCCCGATTCACTAGATCAAATCCCGACAGAACCACCGAACCCGCCCCGTCAAACATCTCGCACAACGCAACGCCCTCCAGGCCCCGGTCATAGTCGGCCAGGATCGCCGTGCGTGCGAGCGCTTCCGGGTTTTGGAGCTTGAACCCCGCGGTGACGGGATATACGCGCGGGAACCCCGCCTTGGTCTCATCCCAGTCCGTGTAATCTGACCAGAGGCTAAGCCGGCGACGATTGAGGCCCTGGAACACCGGATGGTTGGGACGTTCCGGATTGACGTTCATCTGCTCGCGGAACGGCCGAGTCGCGGGCGGGTAGGGCGTGTCGTTGGCCGAGCCGCTCAGAGGCGTTACCGCTTCCGGCAACCAGTCACGCTCGAACTCTCCGTCCATCGGCCCCAGGCACAACACGCGCCCGCCTTCCTGGACGAAACGCCGCAGGGTCTCTTTCTGCCCGCCAAGCGCCTTGTCCCAAGCCCCTTCACCGATGACCAGGGCGGTCATCCCCGGCGGCAAGGCCGCAGCGCCGGAGACATCCTTGAACCCCAGGCCGAGCCGCTTTAGCGACGCCGCCGTCCGGCCAGGAGGATCATACAGGCACACCGCCGGCTCCGGCGCCGGGACAGACCTTTTCCAATCGCTCCCTGCGACAAACGCCCCCACCCAGTTGGTAGAGACCATGCGCTCTCCCTCGAGAACAACGCCCGAAATAGCGTATTCCCCCGTCGCCAGACTGGCAGGCAATTCGAGCGTCACTTCCCCCCTCCAGGTCCCGAAGTAGGGAAGCGCACCCAAGTTCACACTCCCCCGGCAGAATTCGCCGCCGCCCTTCGCCTGCAAACGATATACCAGTTTGGCATTTGTCAGCGCGGCGCCATCCTCGGCGTCGTTGATCACGTGCGCGAATGCCCGGAGCCTCGTGCCGGCATACACCTGCGGCGTCCACACCTCCCAGCTCAGCAGCACGGGCTGATAGGAAACGCCAAGCTGCTCCATCGCCGGCTTGGGCTTCATCTGCTCGAAGGCCGAAATGCCCGACCAGTTGTGGAAGAGGATCGTGAACGGCATGAGCCCCGCCAGGCGCGGATTCAACGGGCGCATCCGGCGGAAGGACTCGGTTGCCTGTTTGACCATGAACGCTTGATACTCCAGCGAGTCTTCGCGCAGGTTCGCCGAGTGGCCGACCCACCCCAATTGCGGCGCGAGCTGCTTGCTGCGCACAATGTTAAACTCGCCTCTCCAGCCGGTGAACGACCCCACGCACTCGGTGAATGTCAGCGGCTGGTTCTTCGCCGGATCGCCAAAGAGTGGCCGGGGGTAGAGCTTGTCCCGCAAGTTGTAATAGGTGAGAAACGAGTTGTAATACCAGCCCCAGTACCGGTGCACGTCGCACACATCGCCCTCCCGGCCCTCGCCGTAGCCCGCGTTGCCGATATACGGGCGGGTCGGGTCCCACTCCTTCAACGCCGCATGCGCGCGGACCAGCAGATCGCTGAACGCCTTCCCCCGCTCGCCGGAGACCGGCAGCTCGTTCGCCAGCAGATACATTACGATGCACGGGTGCGAGGCGCAGCCCTCGAAGAGCTTCCGATATCCAGCAATGCACCGGTCAAACTCCTTCGGCGCAACGCGCTTGCCCTCGCCAGTCTCCGGCGGTGAGCCATAGCGCCCGGCATACATCATCATGCCCAGTTCGTCGCCGACATCGAACCAAACCTGCGACTCATCAATTGTCAGACGGAAGATGTTCACATTCTGAGACTTCAGGTACCGCACGTAGGCCTCGGCGAACGCCCGCGACTCGCCGACCTCCGGCGGGATGGTGCGGCCGGGCGGGTTGATCGCGATGCCGCGCAGGAACACCGGACGGCCGTTTAAATGGAATTGGCCATCCCGAATTTCGAAGGAACGGAAGCCGATGCGCACCGTCCTGGAGGCCACCGTATTGCTGCCTTTGGTCGCGCTCACCTCAAGATTATAGAGCACCGGCGACTCAGGACTCCACAGCACGGGCTTGAGGTCGGCGATCGTCTTGGTGAATGAGGCCCCCTCTGCGGCGCCTGGAGCGATTTGCCCTAGCGGCCCCTCCCAGAGAAGCCGGCCGTTGCCGGCTTGCGTAATGGCCGCCCGAAATTCCAAACCGCCCGAAGCCGCCCCATGCTTCGGAGCGACCTCGATCCGCACGCTGTCCGCCGTGGTGATGGCCAGCAACTTCTCAAACTCCAGCGCCCGGGCACCGCGACAGGCCAGCACCGCGGCGGTCAACGCCAGCAAACGCACAAGCCATCCGTTTCGTTGCATAAATGGAGCATCATTCATTTGTGCCATCCGGACAGGTTACGCGCTTCGATTGGCTTTCGCCAGCCTGCGCGGCAGTGATTGCCAGAAAGTCAGCCACGGCACAACCTGGCCGGGTCGCCAAATACCAGCGGCGGCGTAGCGCCGGTAACGGCTGCCGTCCCCCGTCAAAAAGGGTGGTCCCGAAGGAATCTCGCTTGTCGGCTCGAAGTCAGGTTCCGAGGCGATTATGTCAGGACCCCCTGCGCTGGCATTGAGCGGTTCGTCGCTGGCGCCGTGCTGTTACACAATTCATCAAAATCCTTGGGGAAACGCCTGTTCTGGCCGAGCCAACCTGTGAATGACGCCACAAACTGTCTCATTGCGGTCGAGCAACTTCATCACGATTGGTTTCAGCCACCACCCCGCACACAGGATCGTAAAGACCCGTGTGAAATCGTGCGCCCACTTCCACAAATACGGTCCTCATTGGAATTCCCGGGAACCCCGCTGGCAATTCACCGTCTCGCACCCCTCTTCCTATCTCCAGCGCCCTCGCCCGACGGGCGATGGCGTCGTTATGGTGGTCGTGCGCAGGCGTTGGCTTGCGGATGGCATGCCAATGCGGTCCGGCGACGGTGTGTATCCCATGGGGAGCGCTCCCCATGGGATACACACCATAGCACCACCGTGCCGCCACAGTAACCCCAAGCCAGAGGTGCCGGGGTCGGCGGGGACTGGAACAGGCAGGTGGGTAGCATCACTGTCCAACAAATGGACAGTGCGCGGATTTGGAAGTCATAGTGCCTATCCCGTCTTGGCTCGGGAGCAGTGTTACCCTTGCCGTCCCTATGCCTGAGCCATCCGGATGGTACGGATGATAGTCACCTTTGGCCAGCCACGTAAATCTATGGTGTACCGCATTTTCAGGGTTCCGTAGCAGGGCTGTGGACTTGGCTAATTACATCTTCATACTCCACGCCACCAACACCGTGCGCTTCTTCCGACTCGCGCAGCAGAATTGACAACTTCCCTGCCCTGCGACACTCTCGGCTCATGGCAAAGCCAGCTTTGGGCCGCGGCTTGGGGGCGTTGTTGGGCAACACCCCGATCGCCAAACCACCAGTTGCGGCGCCAGCTCTAGATACAACTCCGGGTGCTGCAGTGACAGCCGACGACCGCGAACGCGTGCGGCGCGTCCCGCTGGACCGTATCCGCCCCTGCCCGCTCCAGCCGCGGAAGGACTTTTCGCCCGAGGGCCTGCGCGAGCTGGCCGATTCCATCAAGGAACAAGGCATCGTCCAACCGCTCATTGTCCGCGAGCGCGATGGAGCTCTTGAACTCATTGCCGGCGAGCGCCGCTGGCGCGCCGCCCAATTGCTTGGCCTGGCGGAGGTCCCGGTAATCCTGCGACAAGCCGATGACCGTGCCATGCTCGAATTGGCGCTCATCGAGAACCTGCAGCGTGAGAACCTCAACCCGATTGAGGAAGCCCACGGCTATGCGCAGCTCATCGAGCAATTTCAGCTCAAGCAGGACGAGGTGGCGACCAAGGTTGGCAAGAGCCGCGCCGTCGTGGCCAACGCCTTGCGCCTCTTGAGACTTCCGGCCCAGATCCAGGCCAGCCTCCGCGAAGGCCGCCTTTCCGTCGGCCACGCCAAAGTCATCCTGGGGCTGGCCACGGAGAAGCACCAGAAGCTGGCCACCGAGCGCATTCTCAAGGAGAGCCTCAACGTTCGTCAGACCGAGGCCTTGGTCGCGCGTCTTCAGGCTCGTGAATCCGGATCCTCCGGCAGGACCGTCCCTGTGACGCCGCTGACCCGGGATGCCCACATCGCCAGCCTCGAAAGCAAGTTGCGCGAGCGGCTTGGGACCAAGATTAACTTGCGTTACGCCCAAGGCAAGGGCGCCCTGGAAATCACGTTCTTTAGCGACGCCGAACTCGAACGCATTCTGCAAGTTCTTGGCGTAGGCCCGGATTGACCCGGTCTCCTCACATCAATTTGCCGCATCACCTTTAGTGAACCGTATGACTACACCCGAACAACGCGACCAACGCGAACAAACCGCCACCCAACTTCTGGCTGCCGTGAACCGCGCTGGGCAGATGACCGCCTTTGTCGGCCTGGATGGCTTTGTGGATGACATCCTCCATGTCGTGGACAAGCGCGAAAGCGCGGACAAGTATGTGCGCCTGCCAACGATTGCCCAACTGGCCGAACGGCTGGCGGCCGCAGCCGGCCGCAGCACCAATGTCGAGCTGGTCAGTCAGCTGAACAAACTCGGCGGCAACGGTCCTATCATGGCCAACGCCCTCGCCAGTTTCGGCCTCAAGGTCAGCTACCTTGGCATCCTCGGCTACCCAAACCTGCATCCGGTGTTTGCGGACTTCGCCAAACGCGCCGAGGTGCATTCCATCGCCGAGCCCGGCTACACCGACGCGCTGGAGTTCGACGACGGCAAGATCATGCTTGGCAAGCACCAGTCCCTAAAGCAGATGAACTGGGAGAACATCAAGGTCCGCTTCGGCTTGGACAAGTTCACCGCCAAGTTCGGCCATGCGGACCTGGTCGGGTTCGTCAACTGGACCATGCTCACCCACATGAGCGACATCTGGGCGGCTGTGCTCAAAGAAATCTGCCCCGGCATGAAGGGCCCGCGCCGAAAGCTGTTCCTTGACCTCGCTGATCCGGAGAAACGCACCAGGGCTGACATCTCACGCGCACTGGAGCTGCTCGCTGCATTCCAGCAATACTTCGACGTGGTCCTCGGCCTCAACGAGAAGGAGAGCATCGAGATTGGAGGGAACCTCGGCTTGAACACCACGGACCACTCGCCCACAGGGCTGCAAAAGCTCTGTCAGGAAATCCACCAGCGCGTCCGAGTGGACACCATCATTATTCACCCGACCGCCTACGCGCTCGCCTCCGGGCCGGATGGCTCCGCTCTCGTCCAGGGGCCCTTCACTCCCAAGCCCAAGATCACGACCGGCGCGGGCGATCACTTTAACTCCGGCTTCTGCCTCGGCAAGTTGCTCGGCTTCCCTACCGACCGTTGTCTGCTAACCGGCGTTACCACCAGCGGCTTCTACGTGCGCACAGGCCAAAGCCCCGCCATGCCCGACCTGGCGAAACTGCTGCGGAGCTGGCCTGCCTGACCATGCCGCTCGTCGTCGTACAATACGGCATGCCGGTGCTCCGCCAGAAAGGCGTGCGCATCGAGAGCATCACACCCGCCATCAGGCAGCTCGCCGCTGACATGCTTGAAACCATGTACAGCTACAAGGGTGTCGGCCTGGCCGCGCAGCAGGTTGGCTTCGCGGTGCAACTGACCGTTATTGATGTGCGCGAGGTGACAGACCGGCCATCCACGCTGGAGTTGCGAGGCAAGCCTGCCGATGTGAAGGGGTTCATGCCGCTGGTCCTGATAAACCCGGAGGTCAAACCCGTGGGCGAGCCGGTGACCGGGCCGGAAGGCTGCCTCAGCTTCCCCGAGATCTACGCTGACATCACCCGTCCTGACGTTGTGGACGTGCAGGCGCTGAACCTGGAAGGTCAGCCAATTGAGTTCCGCTGCGGTGGGCTGCTGGCCCGCGTCGTCCAGCACGAAGTTGACCATCTTCACGGCATACTCTTCATTGACCGCATGAACAAGGCGACGAAAGCGAAGCTCCAACCCGAACTGGATCAGCTCATGGCCGAAACCAAAGCGGCGCTGAGGAGATAGATTCCCCCGGTCTGTCTCAAGAACCCGACTGTAGAGGGCCAGCCTTCGCGCGAACCCTGACTTCTATGTTGTCCCCGGGTTGTTCTGGCTCGCGCGGGCGCTTTGCCTACCTCCACGGCTTTATGGTTCTCTCTTGTAGTAATCCGGCACCACGATCTTCCCGGCGATGATTGCGGCTTTCAACTCGTCGGCCCGACTGCGAACCGGCTCCGTCAGGACCTTCGCGTTGTATTGGTCAAAGGCATAGTCCACGCCTTGGTTGGCCAGTCCAAACCACTTTACCTCGCCGGTGAACTTGCCCGCTTTGGCCTCGGCAATGGTGGTGAACACCGCTTCGTCCACCCGCTTCAACATGCTCGTCAGAATCCAGCCCGGCTTGGTCCAGTTCTGGTTGGCGTCCACGCCGATGGCAAACCGTTGCTTCTCCTCCGCCGCGTCGAACACCCCCAGCCCCGAAGCTCCCGCCGCTGCGAAAATCACATCGGCCCCTGCGTCATACTGCGAGATGGCTAGTTCCTTGCCTTTGGGAGGATTATTCCATGCCTCGCTCGTCATCCCGACAAAGTTCGCCAGCACCCCGATCCGCGGATTGATCTTCTTCGCGCCCGCCTGGTAACCCAGCTCGAACCGGCGGATTAGGGGAATATCCATTCCCCCGACAAAGCCGATCTTGCCGGTCTTGCTGGTCATCGCCGCAATGGCGCCGACCACATACGCCCCTTCGTGCTCCTGAAACATGAGCGACCGGACGTTCCGCGCTTCGACCTGCGCGTCCACAATCGCGAAATGACGCTTGGGAAACTGCGCGGCGACCTTCTGAATCGCTTCCCTCTGGGCGAAGCCAATCCCAAGAATAAGGTCGAAGTCGCGTGACGCAAATGCCCGCAGCATCGGCTCGAACGCATTGTCATCGGGCACCTCGACATACTTTAGCAGGATGCTTAACTTGTCTTTGGCGCGGGTGGCTCCAGCATAGGCCGATGAGTTGAAGGACTTATCGTCCTTGCCACCCCGGTCCAACACCAGTGCGACCTTGAATTCTGCCTGTGCCGACAAGAGTGAAATCGCAAGCGCGGCAGACAGCATCCATTCCGGCCCGCAGAATGCCCTATTGTGTTCCCGAAAAAAACAGTGCTTCATTTCCATCTTTCTAGGCACAAACCTCGGCCCGGTCAACCTTCCCGACGAACCGCAATTCAGGGCGCTGCAATCCTCCCCGGGTTTAACCAAGACCATCTCCGAACACCCGAAGCCGTGTCCCGATGCTTCAAACCGACTTGGAAATCGGTGGTCAGGACTGGACGCGGGCAAGCCAACATGGCAAACTCAGGCCCGTTTTGACACCATCGTTTAGCACAGAATCCTATTGAAAGCTCGAATTATGACACCGCTCTCTCGCCGCCAATTCCTGGGCAAATCCGCCCTGGCCGCCGGACTCGCCCCACTGGCCATTGATACTCTAACTTTACCATTTGTGCGCTCTGTCCGCGCCGCCGAGCCAGGGCCAAGCGACAAGGTCCGCATCGGCCTGATTGGCTGCGGCGGCATGGGGCTGGGCGACCTGCAATGTTTCTTCCTCAATCCGGAGGTGGATTGCCCAGTGGTCTGCGACGTGGACGATGCGAAGATCGCCAAGGGCGTAGCACTATGCGAGAAGCAGCGCGGCAGCAAGCCCGCTACGGTAAAGGACTTCCGCCAGATGCTCGACCGCAAGGACGTGGACGTAGTACTCGTCGCCACACCTGACCATTGGCACGCGTTGCCGACAGTCCTCGCTTGCCAGGCAGGGAAGGACGTCTACGTGGAAAAGCCGCTAGCCACGACTATTGACGAAGGCCGCGCCATGTTAGAAGCGGTGAAGCGACACCAGCGCGTCGTGCAGATGGGCTCGCAGTGGCGGAGTTGCAAGCACATTGTGGAAGCGGGCGAGTTCATTCGCTCTGGCAAGCTAGGCAAAGTCAGCATTGTGCGCGGTTGGGCCTATCTGGACTGGCTGCCCAGCATCGGTAAACCCGCCGACTGTCCGCCGCCTCCCGGAGTGGATTACGATTTGTGGCTTGGTCCCGCGCCCAAGCGACCCTTTAACCCTAACCGCTTCCATTTCAACTTCCGGTGGTTCTGGGATTACGCTGGCGGGCTCATGACCGACTGGGGAGTACACCTTATCAACATGATGCTCATGGGAATGGGCCCCGACTCGCCCAAAAGCGCATATTCCTGCGGCGGCAAATTCGTGCTGGACGACAACTCCGAAACCCCGGACTCGCAGGTGACCGTGTATGAGTTCCCGAGCTACACGCTGATTTGGGAGCACAAGGCCGGCTTGAACAACGGCCTGTATAACCGCTCGTGGGGCGTCGAATGGAGCGGCACCGAAGGTAACATCATCCTGAATGACGAGGGTTGGGAAATCCGCACCGAGAAGAAGCAGGCCAACCTCGACAACCAACGCAAGCCTGGCAGCCCCGATCCCCGTCCTGCCCATGTCCGCAACTTCCTGGATTGCGTGAAGTCACGCCAGCAGCCCGTGCTGAACCTGAACATTGGCCACCATGTCTCCACCGTGGCGCACCTCGGCAATATCTCCTACCGCACCGGCCGCAAGGTTGTGTGGGACGCTGCGCGCGAGAAGGTCGTCGGCGACTCGCAAGCAGACAAGTTGGTCGGCGTGAAGTACCGCCGGCCATGGAGTCTGCCTTACGCCCAGCGGGCGTAACGCGCGCGATTGCCAAGACGGCCGTCTAATTGCCACCCCCGGGCCGCGCACCAGGGAGCCCGCTGCTGTTCGTGAGGGCGAACGAGACACTGCGCACAGTGTTAATGGCCGTAATGCGCGACGCTCGCACGGTGCCCTTGGATGCACCGGCGGGAATTGCCGGAATCCACGCCAGCGCAATCAATCCGATTGCCCCGAGAACCGCACAAACTGCGGTGATGGTCTTCTTTTTCATCAAGGGGAAGTTACTTCTACCGAACAGTTGTGACTTGCTTCAGTCTCTGCCAGTCGGGATTGCTTGCATTTACACCCCGCCCAGCAACCCGCGACTCGGGTTCCTGCAGCCTGAAGAACTCGGCATGGCCATCGGCAAAGTTCAGCCCATAGCTGCGCTCGTGCCTTGTCGCGGGAAAACTGGCGAATGGCCGGGTGTCATCCATCGTCACCAGGAACCAGGCATCGTCAATGCTGGCTTCGTGTTCGTCAGTCATCACCCATATTCTGGCTGGCGCCGCGGCAGCAAGCTCCCCTTCCCGGACATACGTGCGGAAGCCGTTGGTGCGGCGATAACTTTCCATGTAACGACTGCCGATCCATCCGTTCATGGAGTAGCTGCGGACGCGGGGCGCATCGCCTGTGCGAGATGGATCGCCGGGACACCGGTAAAGGGGCACCTGACTGGCGTAGGGAAACAACTTCCCTTGGCGGATGATCAGCTTGTTCGTCGAATCGCTCGTGACCTTCATGTCCCCGAGCACCCAGGAATTGCTGCCAACCTCGCCCAAGGGTTGATTCTGGGCCAGCTTGCCGTCGTTGTCGGCGGTGTACATTTGGAATGAGAGCGAAGCTTGCTTGAGATTGTCCAGGCAAACGGTTCGCCGGCTCTTCGACTGCACCGCAGCGAGCGCCGGAAGGAGTAATGCCGCCAGGATTGCAATGATAGCGATGACCAGCAGCAGTTCGGCCAAAGTAAACGCCCGTCGCATGCAATATCCTTCGCTGCTGCACCAATCCCGCCGAATCGCTGTTCCCACACCATCTGCTCGTGCAAATAACGCCATAAACTGCTTCGGTCATAACCTACCTCCGGCTGGTATTCATTGGGAAGTGTGCGTCTGGGAGCACACCCCGTCGCTTCTACCACGCGCACGTCGTTTTCATTGCACCATCAGGCCCGGCAATAGATAATCCGGACGCGATTAAGATTGTCATGGCATCAATGACGCCCAGAGGGTTGATTCTCCTCCTCGGCACGGCACTGGTGACGCTGCCGGAAGCGAACTTGGCCCAGGAACCCTCGAGCTGGGCAACTCAATGGCGTGTTTGCAGGATGACCGATGGTTTGCCTGAATCCGCCTGCATTTCAGTTGCTCTTTCACCGCAAGGGAGAATCCTGGCCCGCCACCCCAGGTCCGGATCTGTAAGTGAACTCGATGGCTATGCAACCCATATCATCCCCTCCCCTGGGCAGGGTAGCAGCCGCGTTTACCAGAGCCCCGGCGGCCAACTCTGGACGGTCGCCTCCCACGGCCTGCAAGAGTTCCGAAGTGGTAAGTGGGTGCTGCATCCCACGTCGGAAATCGCCGCCGCGTTCCGTGAACGCATCCTGCGAGTCAATAATCCGATACCGCTGTGCCCAGCCCGCCAAGGTTTCGTGCTGATTCTCCTTCCGGACCACCTGCTCGAATTCAACACCGAGGACCCAGAGCATCCCCGGACCCAAGTCCTGCTCGCAGCGGCGCAAACGCAGCTCGGGGAATTCTCGACAATGACACTGGCGCGCGATGGTGGCCTGTGGATCACCGGAACGCGCGGGCTGCTCAAAATGCCGGGCCCAGTTAGGAATTTGAAAGCGGGAACCGCGTGGCACCAATACCTGCTGCCTGAGGCATTGCAGGGCATGAATCTGCAGGAACCGCACGAGAATGAAGCGGGGGGTGTGACCATGCTGGCCGAGTCCTCGGCAAGCCAGCTGAAGCGCCTGGTCCAGTGGGACGGCCAGCATTGGAGTGCGCAGGCCATCCCGGTTGAAGGCGCGCGGCACGCCTGGTGCAGCGCGAACAAGACCTGTTGGGCCGTAACGACTGATTCACTGTTCAAATGGGAAGCAGGCACTCGGGAAGCGATTCCGGCCGAAAGAGCGCCCGGTCGCCGATACTACGACCTTGCAATCGAGCCTGGCGGCGCGTTTTGGCTGGCAACCTCTGATGGACTGTTCCGCTATGCTCCGCATACATGGAGAACCCCTGCTTTCGCTGAGCGGCTCGATTCTCCCGTCCACCACCTGACGGGGGGCGAAGCCGACAGGTTTTGGTTTGTCGTGGGCACCGGGCTACACCTCGTGCAAAATGGTCATCATCAGGAGTTTCCTTTGCCGGCTGAGGCTCTGACCAATCTTCCAAACCTCCGCGCCCTGTACCCGTTGAAGAATGGTAGTCTGCTCCTGCAAGCGGGGGAACAGTGCCTTCAATTTCCACCTGACACCCGCACGTTTGATACCGTCGTCCATGAACCTCCCGCAACGTCACTCAAGCCGCTGGGGTTGCTGAGAGACGGAAGATTATGCGTCCAAACCCTCACCGCTGGCGCGCCTGTGCAGAGTCACCGGTTGGAGGCGTACGATGGGGCCCGGTTTGAAGCGATGGCCGTGCCATTGCACGAGCTGTTGCCGGGCAGCAATCTGTCGAGTTTCTTCACCGCGCAGAACGGCGACCTTTGGTTGGGCGGCGACCGCGGCACGGCGTGGTTTCACGAGCAGAAATGGCGAACAATCGTCTCCACCGACCAAAGCAGTCCAGAATCGGTCGTTGGTTTCGCCGAACTGGCAGACGGGAAGATCTGGTGTGCCACATCCGACAAAGTGTGGGTGTTTGATGGCCGGACGTGGTCCGCCGTGCGAGTAGGATTCGACCGTATCAACGCATTTGTCAGTGCACGCGACGGATGCTTGTGGGTGGCCACCGAAAGCGGGTTGTCTCGCAACTTCCGAGGCGCATGGGTTGAGAATGGGATTGAGGACGGTTTGCCCAGCGCCGCGGTACGGGACATCCTCGAAGATCCGCGCGGCCGAATCTGGGCCGCCACCACGCGTGGATTGAGCTTGTACTATCCGGAGGCAGACCCCGCTCCGCCTGACACTGAGGTACAAGTAGTAACGGGCAACGCGCAGAGAATTCCCGAGGGGGGCAGTATCACGCTGTCGTTCAGCGGAAAGGACAAATGGAATCATACATCCCGCCAACGTCTGCTCTACTCTTACCGTCTGGACGAACACGAATGGTCGACATTTCAGGAGGAGAGGAACGTTTCCTTTGTGGATTTGGCGGGCGGCAAGCACTACTTCCAAGTGCGCGCCATGGACCGCAACTGTAACGTGGATCCAACTCCCGCCCGGCTGGACTTTCTGGTCATCCTGCCGTGGTACAAGGAGTCCCGTGCGGTGATTTTTGCCATTCTCGGATTGGTAGTGGCGCTCTTCTTCGCCAGCTTGGCCTTCAACAGCCATCGCCAACTGCTCCGGAGTTACGCGGAAGTGGAACGGGAGGTGGCGCAACGCACACGGGAACTCGAGCTCGCCAACCGCCAATTGCTGCACAGCCAGAAAATGAACGCACTGGGCACCCTCGCCGCGGGTATTGCTCACGACTTCAACAACATCCTGTCCATTATCAAAGGGTCCGCCCAAATCATTGAAGACAATCCGGGCGATCCGCAGAAGGTGAGCACCCGCGTGGACCGCATCAAGACGGTCGTCGAGCAGGGAGCCGGTATTGTCAAAGCCATGCTCGGCTTCAGCCGCCAAGCCGCCGAACAGCCAGCCCCGTGCGACTTGAATGCGGTCCTGGAGGACTCCGTCAAGCTGTTGGGCGACCGGTTCTTGCGCGAGGTGCAGATTACTCTCGAACACGCTTCCGCCCTGCCCGAGGTAACTTGCTCCAGGGACCTGGTCCAGCAAGTGTTACTGAACTTCATCTTCAACGCCGCGGAATCCATGACCCAACGCAAGCAAATCCGCCTGGCCACGCGGCGGATGGAAAAGCCGGCAGCGAATCCGGTTTTGGCACCCGCGCCCGCAGCAGAGTATGTTGCGGTGTCGGTCCAGGACGCTGGCTCTGGCATTACTCCCGAGAACCTGCCGCGCATCTTCGAGCCTTTCTTTACCACAAAGGCCTTTTCTGCGCGGCGCGGGACGGGGCTCGGCCTCTCGATGGTCTATGAACTGGCCAGGAAGATGGAAGCCGGCCTCGCGGTAGAGTCAACCGTGGGCCAAGGCAGCACCTTTACGTTGATCCTGCCGGTGAGGAATAAAGCCACAGCTAAGCCCTGACGATCATAGACTCTGCTGGCCAGGCTACCGCCTATGCAAACACCAACAATCCTGATTGTTGAAGACGACGACCTTCAATACGAGATATACGAGGAGGCGCTCAGCAAGTACGAACTGACCCGGGTCAGGAACGGCAGCGAAGCCCTGGCCCAAATCCCGGGCAATCGGCCTGACCTCCTGATTCTTGACCATGTCCTCTCCGAGGGCGAGCTGGGATTGGAATTCCTGCCAGCTCTAAAAGAACTGCTGCCATTCGTGCCCGTCATCATCGTCTCGGGCGCGTTGGAAGTGCACCAGCAACTGCAGGCGCTGCAAGGGCCACGTCGCGCCCATTACTGCCTGACCAAGCCTGTGGACATCCACACGCTCAAGCGCACGGTCGAAACCGCCCTAAAGGAATGTGGCGAGTATGAAGCGGTGCGCCAACTCGAAGCCCTGGAACGCTCGCACCGCGTTGACGCTCTCGATCTGTTCAGCCGCTCGACCGACCGGCTCAGCCGCCAGCACCGCATGCTCGAACTGGTAGGCAAATCCCGTCAGCGGCCCAACATATCGGCCCTTGCCCGCGAATTCGGCGTTGCCCGGCGCACGATCATTCGCGATCTTCAGGAGTTGATTCGCCGCGGACAGATCAAACCCGAAGTGTACCCGGACTGGGAGAACCCTTCCGCGGAGGAATAGATTCGCAGCCAGTATGTATGGAGTTGTTCTTGCCGTTCTAACTGTTCTTCGTTGCAGCAGCGCGGACGCTGCGGTGCCGGAGACAAACCTCGTCGCAAACCCGGGTTTCGAGCAACCCGCTAATCCGGATGGCTTGCCTTCCGGCGGCTGGTGGCTGTATTCGGCACAAGCCGACACGCAGGTCAAGTCGGACCAGGCCGGTCCACGCAAAGGCAAATACTCGGTTGCCCTCCAGGCCCACGCTCGCGCTAAATCTGTGTTGGTGAGCGCGCCCTTCCCGGTTGCCCCGGGTGATGAACTCCGATTCGAAACGTGGGTACGTGCTGAGTGCACCCAGCCCAGTTCGAACCGGGCATTCGCCGGAATCGCATTTCGTAACCGCGAAGGCGGGGTCTTCAAACGTGACTACTTTGCGGTGGAAGCTGTCGGTAACGCCTGGTCGAAGATTACCGGGACTGCGCAGTCCCCACATGGTGTATCCGCCGCCGAAGTGCATTTGGGTTACACCAACTCCCCAGGCATGTTGTGGTTCGATGACATCGTGGCGACCATCACCAGCCCCGTATCATTTTCACTTGCCAAAGGCCCTGAGCCGTGGGCGGGACAGCAGGACATTACTGTGCTGGCAGCCAATCGGCAGACCAGCCGCTTTGAGGGCAGCATTCATGTTGTGGTGGGAAAGCAGCATCAGAACTTGCCGGTGACATTGGAGCCAGAAACAAGCCGACAGGTTACAGTGCCTGTCACACTCAATGGTGTTGGCGCCCACAATTATGCCTTGTGTCTGCTCGACTCGACCGGCACCCCCCTGCGCGAGCTGAAGGGCAAGTTCCAAACCAAGGCGCCCCTCGCGCTCTATCCAGCTTGCCCATGTTATCACACGGTGGGCAACGGTAAGGGCGACACGCGCGTCGAAGCCCGCGTTAATCTGAATCCCGCCAAACGGTCCGGCCTATTTCTGGTCGTTGAGGTCACGGACGCCGGTGGCAAGCAGATCCAAACGGCAACCGCGGATGCTTCCCAAGGCGATGACGTGGGACTGAATGTTCAGCTGCCCATCCAGGCATCCGGCGTGTTCGAGATTGTCGCGCGTCTGCGAGACGGCGCAGGAAAGGAAATCGCCCGGGCATCCACCGATGTCCATGTCAGCCCGCGGGCTGCATCCGTTGTCACCATTGGCTCAGACGGGTTTCTCCGCATCGAAGGCAAACCGCACTTCCCGATCGGCCTCTATAGTAGCGGCCGCTATGAAGAGCTCGGCCAGGCTGGGTTCACCGCGACTCACAACTACGGCATCACCACCGGTGAAGCCACGGACCCAATCAACCCCAATGAATCTCAGGTCAAGCAACTCCTCGACCGATCGTGGTCCAACGGCATGCGGATGATGGTCGAACTGCCACGCAAGGCCATCGAGATAGGCGAGTGGCAGCAGATCCGTCGCCGCATTGAGACGTTTCGGCATCACCCCGGCCTGCTCTGTTGGGGCTCCGAAGAACGCGTAGCGCGCGGCGTGGCGCCGCTCTCCCACATCGCCGCCCTCTACCGCCTGGTTCATAAGTTAGACCCCAACCATCCGTTGGTCCTGGGCGATACGCGGGACGCGATCCAGAAACTGCAGGAGGACCGTCGCGACTTCTTTCCCGATGCCTGCATGGACATTGGTATTTGGTGGTGGTATCCAATCCCGCTGAAGGGGCCTGACGGCAACGGCCTCGAAGAGCGCAACAAACCGGCGGGAGTGCTGCAGCCGCCTTCCTGGCTCACCACCACGCACTCCAAAAAGCCGCTTTGGATCGCCATTCAATCCTACCAGCACCCGCGTCTCGACGCCCGCTTCCCGACCCCTGCCGAATACCGCTGCATGGCCTACCTGAGCATCATTAACGGCGTCAAGGGTCTGTGGTTCTACACCGGCTCCGGCCAGCGAGATTACTATGGAAAACCCGCAGGACTGCTGAACAAGCCGAATGAAGCCCATTGGGATTACGTTCAGAAGCTGGTCCGCGAACTGCGCGAGGTCAGCCCCATCGTTATGTCTCCCGCGTCCAAATACAAATTGACCATTTCACCCGCCGATGCGCCGGTGGAGTTCGCCCTTCGTGAGTCCAACGGCAAGCTCTATCTCATCGCTGCCAACAAAGCCAGCCGCGTGCATAAGGTGCAATTCCGCGGTGATGTTCTGGCGTCGCGGCAGGCAACGGTCCTTTACGAGACTCATCCGGCCGCCGTTCAAGCCGATTCGCTTGCAGACGTTTTCAGCGCCTTTGCTGTACGTGTGTACGAGCTTGAATAGGCGAGCCGGCTCTTCAATGCGGCTTGGGCCGGTTGTCACCCACCCGAAGTCGCCAACGCCTTCTCGGGGCCTTCCACAACTCTCAAACCTGCTATCTTGTTGACCGAGCCGCGCCCCTCGCAGAAGATTAAGCTCTGGTAGCCCGCCAAGCGGAGGCCCTTTATCAGGTCTCCAAGGTTCTTCAACCAATTGAGTCTTTTCGTCTCATCGAGCGCGGACCCAGCGCTGGCATCGGTGCTGTGATAGTGAAACCTGGGGAGCACTATAATCATCAGCTCTCGCCGAGGCTGCTTTGCCGCCGCGTTGAGCACTTCCGCGCTCGTGAGAGGTGTATAAAATGCATGCCTGGGCAATACTTCCTTTTCGGCCGGCTTCACCACGTAACTCGTGCGGTCGTCGCTGTAACGAACGATGAAATCGGCCCGGCTAACTTCCTCCGGGGTAATGACGCGAAAGCTCTGCGGAGGCTGCGGAGGCACTCCAGCCCTGCCCGTCAACAATACTTGCGCCTTGTCAGCCCCACTCAGGACAATTGCGCTGGTGTTTGTGCCTGGTGCCGCGGGTTGGTAACGCACACTCAAGGTTTTGCCTTGGCCGCTCTTTAGCGAGTATGTGGCATCCTTGATGGCAAACGGACCAGTCACACTGGCCGTTCCATTGAGCACACCTCCTCCCACATTCCAAATCCTCACAGTGAGATCCTTGGAGCCCTGCACCCTTACCGCACCGAAATCCAGTGCCCGGGTTGACACTGCGACTTGCGGACCGCCAGTGCCCGAACTTCCCCGCAAATCTGTGTCGGCACGCGAATAGACTGGAGTCCATGCAACTGAGAATCCCAACGCCAACAGCCGCAAAAGAAACAATGTCCTGCCTAACGTCATCCGTTTCATGCCTTTAACCTCAGAGGCTGCACGCTGCCCGATTGCAGCCTCTGACAAGACCTTCCAATTAGATTGTGGAGGCAGCAACCCGAACTATTACGGATAGGCCATCCGGAAAACTACGGAAGACACTGCCCGACATCTGCCGCCTCAAGCGCCGTGCCCGGATGCAGACGCCCGGCAAGGACAGGGGCGGTGCAGCCTTAGCGGTGTAGATGATCTCGTTCGGCATTTCGAAGAACCTCTGGATATCCGCGTTCAAAGTGGAGGCGGGGACATAGACTTGGGCGTCGCCGGTCCAACCCATGCGCTCATCGCGTTGGGGACAATCGGCGGGGCTCTCAATATTGGGACAGTGATGCTGGCTGACTGCCCTCTCCAGCACGCCCCCCCGCGCCCTTGGCTCGGCGATACAGTGGCGGCACGGCGGTGCTACGGTGTGCATCCCATGGGGAGCGCTCCCCATGGGATACACACCGCAACCCGACCGCACTTACAAGGGATCTCCCAGCCATTTGCAGGCCAATGCCAGCGTGCGACCACCGGCACGGCATCGCCGTCCGTCTGACGGGGATGCTGGATATTAAAAGGGGAGTCCGGGAAGACGAATCGCCATCGTTGTCTCCCGCAAACTTGCGAAGAGCCTTGTTTATCTGTCTGCTTTAGAACTCCCCTGCTCCCGCGGTGAGGAAGGGAAATTGTCGCCCCCCCTCCCTCCAAGTCTACGAGCGGCGGAACAGGACGATCCGGTTGCTGTTGGTGCCCTTTGTCATGTTGTCCACGCCCCAGCAGTTGGCGGTCTTGGTGAATTGCTGGTCGTTAATGAGCACCAGCACCGGGTCCAGGCCGACAGCAACACCGCATGGCAGTACGGCTTCTTCGAGCCGGGTCTTGCCGGCATGGACCTCGCCCACTTCGAAAGCGACGTGACCGCCGGGCTTCAGAACACGATGCAACTCCTGGAAAACCTCGGTCATGGCGGCCTGCCATAGTTCGAGTTTGCTGAGGACGGTGAGTCTCACGGAACGGGCGTCAAGGCCGAGGAACCAGCAGCGCAACCAATTGTCGGTAGCGTAGTCCACGACGTTGAGGAAAGGGGGCGAGGTAACTACCAGTGAGACGGATTGAGCGGCGATTTGAGGCGTTTGCGCCGCAGTTTGGGAGAGCAGGACTGCGTGGGGGGCCAACTCCGCGAGCACGCTGCGGGTCGCCGCGTCGCAGTCGCGCAGCAGCTTGCGGGTCTTTTTGAGAATGAGGCCGGGAACGTCGCGAAGAGGCGGGGTTTGCTTGCGGTCGGCGTTGATTTTGCGCTGCGATTTGACCGAGACGGCCTGGTTGGGCGGCAGGGTATAGACGGAGAAGAATCCCGGCGAATGACCGGTGAGTCGGTTCAGCGCGATCAGGCAAATCCAGTCATCCACGGCATCGAGCGCGTTCGCGGCCCGCCGCGCGAGCAGGTATTGCTTGAGCGAGGCAATGGCGAGGAGGGTATCGGGATGGAAGAAAACGAGAAGTTCTTCCGGAAATTCGTCGGCCGAGGCAAAGTCAATCTGCCGTAGGCGCTGTGCGACATCCACAAGGCTCGGTGGGCACAAGCGCGGGCGGGTTAGGACGAGGCTAAGAGGATTAATGTCGCAACCGCACGGCAAGCGCCCCAGC
The DNA here is from genome assembly GCA_035452965.1 of Candidatus Paceibacterota bacterium. Classification (NCBI taxonomy): domain Bacteria; kingdom Bacillati; phylum Minisyncoccota; species Minisyncoccota bacterium. The sequence continues at coordinate 96,186 of DAOTCE010000006.1, forward strand.
AACGCTGCTTCCAGAACCGTGGTGCCACGCCCCATGAACGGGTCATACACAGTCTCACCCGGTTGCGTGAGGCGCTCGATAAAGAAGCGCGGTAATTGCGGCTTGAAACAGGCGCGATAGGAAATCTCGTGAAGTGAACTGGCCTGGCGCTGCTTGGCGGTCCAGAATTCGTTGATGAAGACGGGGACCTCCAGGAGGCCGCCGGCGGCACCGGGGATCCTGCTAACCAGCGTGCGGGTCTCTTGGCCGAATTCGCGGAAGTCAGCCAGTTCGTCCGCAAGTGGTCGGCCCGGGCCCCGCTTGCGGACGGGAGCGTAATCCAAGGGCAGCTCGGGAGTATCGGCGCCGACCGCGGAGCAGGTCTTGTGAGCCAGAGGCTGCATTTGCTTGAGTAACATGAGACCATCAGCGGCGGTGTTCGGCAAGCGGAGTTTGCGAGTTGGGGTGGTTCGGAGGGCGGAATTAAAGAAAAAAGCTCAAATTCAGGGCTTGCTAAGTCTCCGCACCAAGTCTAGGCTTTCCCCTCTTTTTGGGAAAACCCTAAAAGGCGGGCGGCCTGAATGTGGCCGACGCCAGAGAAATTGATTACTTATGGCAGTTAAACTTCGTTTGAAGCGGATCGGGGCTAAGAACACGCCTGCGTTCCGCATTGTCGTGGCGGATAGCCGCAGCCCTCGAGATGGGAAGTTCATCGAGGAGCTGGGCACGTATTTACCCCGGAAGAAGGGTGATAACTTCACGCTGGACCTGGAACGGGCCAAATACTGGCTCAGCAAAGGCGCGCAGCCGAGCGATACTGTCGCCAGTTTCATTAAGAAAGCAACCAAAACTGCCGCAGCCGCCAAGGCGTAGGGACAACGTCTGGACCATGCAAGCGTTCCTCGAATACGTCGTCAAAGGGTTGGTGCAGAATCCGGACACGGTGACGATCACTCCGGTGGAGCGCGAGGGCACGACGGTTTATGAGTTGCGATTGCACCCGCAGGATGTGGGAAAGATCATTGGCCGGCAGGGCATGACGATTAACGCGATCCGGTCCTTGTTGCTGGCCGGCAGCGCCAAGAAGGGGCTGCGCTGCACGCTGGAAATCGTCGAGGACAAACCGGCCAACTGAGCGGGACCGGATCTGGGGGTTCGGCGCGTTGTTCCGCGCGACGCGATCCGGCGGCAATAATGGCGCAAACCCAGACCCTAACCGGAAGATGAGAATTGACGTGCTGACGCTGTTCCCCGCGATGTTCGCGGGGCCGCTGGACGAAAGCATCATCAAGCGCGCGCGAGAAGCGGGCCGGCTGGATTTGACGATTTACAATTTGCGCGATTATGCGCATGACCGCCATAGGACCGTGGATGACCGGCCTTTTGGCGGTGGACCGGGCATGCTGTTGAAGCCCGAACCGATCTTTGAAGCAGTGGAAGGTCTGGCGCGCGAGAACACGCGCGTCATCTTGCTCTCGCCCGCGGGCCGGCGGTTTAATCAGGTCATTGCGCGCGAACTGGCGGCACTCGACCATTTGCTGATGGTTTGCGGCCACTATGAAGGGTTTGATGAGCGAGTGCGCGAGCATTTGGCGGACGATGAGTTGTCCATTGGCGATTACGTTTTGACGAACGGCGCGTTGCCGGTAATGGTGATCATTGACGCGGTCACCCGGTTGTTGCCCGGCGTGCTGGGCGACGAAGGCAGTGCCCGGGAAGACTCGTTCAGCCAGGGCCTGCTCGAGCACCCGCAATTTACGCGGCCGGCCGAGTTTCGCGGGATGAAGGTCCCGGAAGTGTTGCTTTCGGGCAACCATGCGGAAATCGCCCGGTGGCGAGCCGAGCAGGCGCGGCTGCGAACAAGAGAGCGCCGGCCAGACCTGCTATCAGAGGCAGACAATTTATGAACCAGGCATTACTTGACAAAATAGAATCGGAACAGTTTCGCAAAGACGCCGCAGATTTCGCGGTCGGCGATTCGGTGCGCGTGCATACGAAGGTGGTCGAAGGCGACAAGGAGCGGATCCAGATCTTCTCCGGTGTGGTGATTGGTCGCCGCGGTCATGGACTAAATGCGACCTTCTCTGTTCGGCGCATCAGCTACGGCGAGGGCGTGGAACGCGTCTTCCCCCTGCATTCTCCCCGGGTCGAGAAAGTAGAAGTTGAGCGCAAAGGCTCAGTCCGGCGCGCCAAGCTCACCTACCTGCGCAAGCGCCTCGGCAAGGGCGCAACGCTCGTCAAAGAAAAGGAAGGCCGCGCAGCGGCTGACGCCGCGCCCAAATCCGCCCAGGCATAGCCTGCGGAAAAATCACATCTGCCCGCGGGAGGCTGCAGCCTCGCCCCATCATTGCCGCAGGGTAGTTCTGGTGGGCACAGCGCGATTGGCTCTACCCCTCAGCCCCCCAGGATCATATTTTGCTTGCCCGCTGCATGAGCGCTGCAGCCTCCGCCAGCGGAACGATGGCTTCCTGGCGCGTCGCCAGGTTCTTGATTCTTGCCACTGGTTCACCGGCCTGATTCCGTTCGACCCTCACGGTGTGCGCGGCCTTGAGTTCCTGCGCGCGCTTGAACTGCTTGTCTGGCTTCGCTGACGTCAGCGAGTAGTCCACCGTTAATCCAGCCGCACGCAGATCGTGAATGAACTTCAGAGAAACGGCGCGCAAGGTTTCATCTTCAATCAGGCAGAATGCGGCAATAGACGCGTCAAACTTCGGCAGCAAGCCGCGGGCCTTAAGGAATTCCAACAGCACTACGTCGCCCATTCCAAAGCCCAGGGCGGGGAGGTCCACTTTGCCCCCGCTGATAAGCTTAACCAGCTTGTCGTAGCGGCCACCGCCGGCGATGGCGCGAAATTCCCCGGTGCGGTCAAACGCCTCGAACACTACCCCCGTGTAGTAGGCCAATCCGCGTATGACATGGTAATCAACTTTCACGTAGTCCTTAAGGCCGCGCGCAGCGAGGTTCTCTAGAATGGCATCCAGTTCGCCGACCGCTTCGCCCCGCTCGATGAAGGACGACACCTCGCTCAGGCTAAGGCCCGCGCTCCTGAGCTTCTCATCGCTACGCTCCGGCGCCTCGCGCTCCAGCTTGTCAATAATCTGATAGAATGCATACTCCTGTGCCGCGTCTCCGTGGTGCCGCCGGAAGAAGTCCTGCCACGCGTTTCGGCTGCTCAGGCGGATCACGAAATCCCGCTCGGTCAGGCCGAATGAGCGGAGAGTATCGATCAAGAGCGCAATTAACTCGGCATCGCCGGCTGGGTCGTTTTCGCCGATGATGTCGGCATTGAACTGGAAGTGCTCGCGCAAACGGCCCTTCTGCTGGCGTTCATAGCGGAAGAGCTGGGGCAGTGCAAACCACTTCAATGGCTTCTTGTAAGCCCGCTCCGACGCTGCAACCATCCGCGCGAGCGTGGGAGTCATTTCAGGGCGCAGGGACACCAGCCGTTCGCCTTTATCGCTAAAGCTGTAGAGCTGGCCGACGATTTCTTCGCCGCTCTTGGTCGTAAAGAGCTCCAGCGGTTCGAGCGGTGGGCCATCGTATTCGCGGAAACTGTAGCGCCGCGCCATGCTCCGCCACTTGTCGAAGATGTATTGGCGCGCATCGGCACTCCACACGTCAGGCTGTGGCAATGGCTCGGGATAGAAGTCGCGAAATCCGGGTAGTCGTTCCATAAAAATGAGGCGGACGTTGACGTGTGCCCGTCCGAGAGCAACACCGCGCGCAGGTTACAGGCACGGCCCAGCGCGTAGAAACCAACCTCCGCCCCGGATCAGGTTTTGTGCGGCTGCGTCGGGGGTTTGGCTGCGAACTTGGGGGCGAGCTTGCGGACCGCCAGGCGCATTTCTCTGCCGGCCTTGAACTTGACCGCGCAACGTTCGGGTATCGGTACTTTGGTCTCCGGCGCGGCCGGATTGCGCCCGAGTCGCGCCTTGCGCACCCGAACATCGAATATGCCGAAGTTGCGCAACTCCACCTTCTCCCCCTTGGCTAGTGCTTTGATGATGTGATCAAACGTCCGCTGCACCATATCAAACACATGCTGCTGCGCCTGCCCCGTGTCCTCGCAAATACGAAGAACCAAGTCACGCTTCGTCAGAGTCATAAGAAATGAAGTTCGTTGTTAAGTCCCGTCAATTGTTGTGTTTATAGCTCCGGCGTGGACCGGGGTCAAGCCAAGAAAGCAGGAAAACAAGGGGTGCGGACACGTCCAAATCGGAAGCGGAATCTGGCTCCTTGGACAACCCCCAATCACCGCGACACCTCATGTGTGCGTCTTGACCCCGCCTATGAGCTGGTGGACGTCTCCAATCCGGTTGTCGTCCATGAACTGGCGAAGCCCGGCGATAACCTGCAACGCCGTCTGGGGTTCATAGAAGTTTGCCGTGCCGACTGCTACTGCGGTTGCGCCGGCAAGGATGAATTCGATGGCGTCGGCGGCGGTTTGGATGCCGCCCATACCGATGATTGGGATCTTCACAGCATTCGCCGCCTCCCAGACCAACTTGATGGCGATGGGCTTGATGCAAGGTCCGGTCAAGCCACCGGTAACATTGGCCAGCCTGGGCCGACGTGTCTCGATGTCAATCGCCATGGCTGGAAAGCTGTTCATGATGGAAAGGGCGTCGCTCCCAGCAGCCTCCGCCGCACGGGCGTAAGGAACGATACTAACCACATTAGGACTCATCTTGGTGATCAAGGGGAGTTTCGTCGCCTTTCGGCACGCGGCCACCACTTGGCTGAGCAGTTTCAAGTCCGTCCCGAATTGCGCGCCTCCTTCCTTGATATTAGGACAGGAGACATTCAGCTCGAGAGCGCCAACGCCACCGAGGGCGCCAAAGTAGCGGGCTACTTCCGCGTATTCGTCGACCGTCGTGCCCCAGATGTTGATGATGGTGGGGACCTTAAGCCCCTTCAGGAATGGCCAGTACTTCTGGCTGAAGCCTTCCACGCCCGGTCCCTGCAGGCCGATGGCATTGATCAGACCGCTGGCAACCTCGGCTGTGCGAGGTGTCGGGTTACCTCGAACGGCATGAAGACGGATGCCCTTGACGACCACCGCGCCGAGTTGGTTCAGATCAATGAGCCGGGAGTATTCAATGCCGTATCCAAAGGTGCCCGAGGCCACGGTCACCGGATTTTGCAGCGTCAGCGGGCCGATCTTGACCGCCAAGTTCATAGGCCCTCCTCCCAGGCGATTTGCCGGCAATCAAAGACTGGTCCCTCGGTACAGGTGCGCTGGTATTCCCAACCCTCGGCAGTCTTGATTGGAACCACGCAAGTCAGGCATACACCGATGCCGCAGCCCATGTGCTCGTCGAGCGAAAGCTCTGCCGGTAAGTTGAACTCTGCCGCGAGCCGACCGACTGCCTTCAGCATTGGGGTTGGGCCGCAGGCGAATAATTTTCGGCCCGGCATGCCGCGCCTCAACTCCTTCAGCAATGCTTGAGTCACAAGGCCTGTTTCTCCCTGGCTGCCGTCCTCGGTGGTGACACGCACCTCCCATCCAAGCGCGCGAAATTCCGCCTCGCATAGAATGTCCACCCGCCGACGGCCGCCGACGAATACAATCCCCCGTTGCGGGGAACGCTGGGCCAGCAAGTACAGCGCGGCCATGCCGTACCCACCGGCGATGAGCAGCGGAATCTCGCCGGCTGGCAATGGCACGGTGAACCCGCGGCCAAGGGGCCCGATCAGGCTAAGTTCCTCGCCGGGGCGCATCCGCGACAGAACCTCGGTCCCACGGCCGATAGTTTTGTAGAGAATTGACAGGTTGCCGGTGGATACTTGGAAGACACTAAACGGCCGGCGCAACAGTGCGTCCTTCAACGGCAGGATGCGGACGTGCACGAACTGCCCGGGCTGGACCAGCGGCGCAATCTGCGGGGCGCACAGGACCATCCTGAGGTACAGGTCGCTGTCGCGCTCGTTAGAGACTATTTGCGCCGTTTCTTCAACCATTCGCAAGGAGCATGGGCGGGCCAGCAGGACGTGTCAACGTTGCGAACAGCCGGGTTACGGATCGCGTTACCCTTCAACTGGTCACGTCCCGATTCTTTGCAGCCCTTTCTTGCTGGCAGGCCGCGCGGATTCCATTTCGGCCTGCGTCACGCGATCTAAACTCGTGTCCGTCGGCTGGATTGACGCGCGAGCGGATTCAACTGCCAGCTTCGCGCTGCCATTTGACCCAGCCCGGGACAACAGGTTGCGGTATGTGGTGAGCGCCAACAGTGGCCACGCATTCCGGTACATGTCGTACTTAAGATAGTACACCTTCGGAAAGCCCGTGCCGGTGGTTTCGTGCTCCGTCCAGGAGCCATCTGGATTCTGGTGGCGCAAAAGATACTCGATCCCGCGCTGGAGACTGGGGCGGGTCGGGTCATCAAATGCGCATAGACCCATGGTCGCCCAGGCTGTCTGGGTAGCCGTGCTGGGGCCCTGACCCTTGAAGACCGGATCGTCGTAAGTATTACAACGCTCGCCCCACCCGCCGTCCTCGTGCTGAACGCTTTCGAGCCAATCCCGAGCTTTGACTAGCCACGGCTCAGCCATTTCGAGATTGAGGGCGCGCAGACCGCGCAGGACCTGCCATGTGCCATAGATGTAATTCACCCCCCAGCGACCGTACCACGAGCCGTCTTCTTCCTGGTGCTCGCGGATAAACCGCAGCGCCTTCTGCACTTGGGGATGTTCCACGTTCCAGCCTTCGTAACCGAGCAACTCCAGTATCCGCGCCGTGATGTCGGCGCACTCGGGGTCCAGCATCGCATTATGGTCGGCAAAGGGAACCTTCTCCAGCACACCTTTTGTACAGTCTTTGTCGAAGGCAGCCCAACCGCCATCCTTGCATTGGAAGGTCAGCATCCATTTCAGGCCGCGCTGGAAACACTCATCGCGCCTTTGTCGGTCGTCCGTCGGAACTTTGCGCAGCGCCAGGAGCACCATCGCGGTGTCATCCACATCCGGGTTCCACTTGTTCGCGAACTCAAATACCCAACCACTCGGCTCGACTTTGGCGGGGTTCTTGTATTGCCAGTCACCGCGGAACCGGATTTCCTTATCCATCAACCACTCCGCCGCCCTCTTGAGCGCCGGATGGCTGGCGGGCACACCGGATTCACTCAAACACATACTGACGATGGCCGTGTCCCAAACCGGCGATAAGCAGGGCTCGATTCGGATGGTCTGCTCCGTCTCATGCTCCAGCTTCTTCAACTCATGCTCAGCTTGCTGGACTTTGGGGTGGTCATCCGGGTAACCCAGCGCTTTCAGGGCGATGAGCGAGTTCAGGATTGCGGGGAAGATGGCCGCTAAACCATCCGACCCTTCAAACCGCTCAAGCATCCATTGCTCGGCCTTGCGCAGCGCGCGTTTGCGGAAGGGATGGATGTTGTGTTCTGCGAACCACTCGGCGAACTTGTGCACCCGATCCAGCCAGAGGAAAAAATTGCGCCACGTAATTCGCTCAGGATCGGGCGCAAGCGCCAAGTCGCGCTCATGGATGCCCTCCGGGTAAAGCTCATTCAAGTTGATCTTCTTCTTGAGGTCGCGGGTCGGTTTGAAATGATTGATAATCGCCAGCGGCACCAGCATTGAGCGGCTCCACGAACTCATTTCATTGATGTTCACGTAGAACCACTTCCCGATGAGGATTACCTCGCAGGGAATCGTTGGCACGTAATCCCACGGGAACAACCCCAGTAGCGCCAAGTAGAGCTTCGAAAAAGTGTTCATGCGCGGGACGCCGCCGAGGTTAAGCGCGACCTCGCGCGCCCGCAGCATGCGCGGGTCGGTAACGGGCACCCCGGCCAGCTTCAATGCCAGGTAGGCTTTGATGGTCGCATTAACCTCCGCCGGACCGCCGTAGTAGATGTTCCACCCGCCGTCAGGCAACTGCATGGACAGAATATGATTGACCGCTTTGCGTTGCCATTGGGGGTCCACCTTGCCGTTCCAATGGTGATAGGCGACCATGTCCGCAGGCAGCGTCGCATCCACAATCAACTCCCCGTGCCAGTAGCCCTCAGGTTTCTGCAAGCCCAGCAAATGCTCCTGCGACCGCTCGATCGCGGCATCCAATTCGATCTGAGGCTGAAACCCGAAATCTTGCTGCCTCGGGATTCCCTCAGCACTGCTTTCGCGGAACGATGCTACATCCACGCCTATATCCTGTGCAGTTAAGCCCGTGCTGTAAAGCGATTACTAAGTCCTGCCTGGATCCCTGGCAAAGGCAGGCCGGGCAGTCCTCTGCACACCGCAGCCCAACGCGCGGGTCGGATCGTCGGGCAGGGGACTGCCTGCAGCTCTATTGTGCCAAGGGTGCTTCCTTGCTAGCGGCTTGTCACGGCAGAGGTTCAGGATGAAAACCGGCGCGCGCGATGCCCGCAAGAACTCGACAAGCCAGGGCATCGAGGCGCGGCGGCAAATTGGCCAGGCGGCCAGCGAAGAGTTCAGCGCCAAATCCGGCCAACTCGGAGCCGGAGTCTTGCGCCTGCCAATTCTCAATAACCTGTTCGGCATCGGCGATACGGCCGGATAGTTTAAGGGCCAAGGCGCGGATCAAGTCACCAGTCCCCTGCCCTTCCTTGCGCGCCGGGATAGCCAGGATCCTGTCAAGGACCTGACGAGCGGCGGCTGGATTCTTCAGCGCAACTTGACACTGTGCGTCAAACCAATCCTCGAGCCGCTCGTCAAGGTCCTCGGGGTACGGCTTGCCCGCGCCGAGCGACTCCGGCCACTGGCGGGCAGTGTTGACTAGGCGGAGCGCATCTTCGATCGCACCTGCCTGGAGGCGTTCGACGGCAAGCATCAAGTGGGCTTCGTGAAAGAGGGCTCGGGCCTCAGTAGTGCCTTCAGCAGGCAGGAGATGAAGCGATTTAAGGAACTCCGCTGCGGCTTGATATTGGCCGGTACGAAGCAGGCCCTTGGCGCGCAGCAGGGCCAGTGAGTCGTTCGTTGGGAAGCGCCGGGCGTAATCGGAGGCGACACTTAAGGCGGCAGCCGGGTCACTATGTCTGAGGTAGTTGCGCGCCAGCATTGCACCATAGCGCCATTGAGCCGGGTCGAGCTGGGCGGCCCGCTCAAAATCCGACACAGCACTTTCCGCGATGAGTTGCGCGCGGGCGGCATAGAAAGGGGCAAAACGCGGTTCGTCGCCGCAGGCCGCAAGTAGTTTGCGGGCCTGAGGCTGTTGGCCCAGGTGCCACCTGATCAGAGCAAGGAAATAGTTGGCCTGCCAGGAGGGGCGCTGCTGCGCGGCCCACTCGAAAACAGGAATGGACTCGGGCCGGAACGGGAAGGCCAGTTCGAAGGATGCCACCCCGGCGCGGACGAGCAGGTTGGTGTCGCGCCGCAAGTACGCCAGCCAGTAAAGCACCTCAGGCGTCCGTGGCGCGAGGTCGAGAACGTTGGCGGCGTCGTTATCGAGTCCCACGCCATGATACCAAACGGCCAGTTCGAGGAAGGTTTCGTGCGGCAGTTCGTTGAGGATGAGCGCGGTGAAATCGCTGGCGGTCTTCTTGCCGCGCAGGTATTGCTCGAAACGCGCGCAGTGGTTGATGGGGTCGAATCCAAGCAGGGCGGCCAATGCGGCATCCGCCCCGGCGTGGTCGCCTCGCAATCGCTGGACGCAGGCGCATAGTTGCAGAGCTTCGAGGTTGCGGACGTTGCTATATAGACTCTCCCTGGCACTCGCGAGCGCGCGGTCATAGAGGCGCTCACGAAGGTATTCCCTGGCCAGCTCAGAGTTGGCGGCGCTGCGCCAGGCGGGCGAGAGCGCGGCAAGGCTGAAAGCTGCTTTAGCATCAGCGCAGCATCCCAGAGCGGCGCTGGCAAGGCCGATCTGGTAATTCGCACAGGGATCATAGGTATCAATGCTCAGCGCATGCCGTGCGAAACCGAGCGCCGCAGCCGAGTCGGCACGGCGATTGGCCAGGGCGGCCATTTCCACGAGTGCGGGCGCATAATTGGCATCTTGCTTCAAGCAGGCCTGAAATGACTCGGCGGCCTTGGCATAGCCGCGCTGACGCACCTCTTCCTTGCCCTTGAGATAAAGGCCGTAGACGGAGTTCCAGTCGAAGCCGGGCGGCGTGGCGATAGGTCGGTGGAGAACGTCCCCATCACCTGCGGTGTATTGCAGCCTATCGCCGCCCACGCGCACTCGCAGCGCCCTGGGCGGCGCGGCAAGCGGTACAATTTCCTCCACCGGCCGCATGGGCTTGAGGGACAGTTCTCGCGCCGCGAGCAGGCGCTCGCCATCGAACACTTCGAGTTTGTCGCGCAGCGGCCGGGCAGGCGAGATGCGGATAGTGAGGTGGTCGTCCTGGGCAGTAACATTTAGCGCACCCCAGCTACTGGCGGTGACGAAGCCCTTGGTGCCTTTCACCGGCAGCCAGTGCTCGGTCCAGGTATCCGTGGCGTAAGGCGGGAATTCGGCATGCTTGAAGGGGGTCAGCGTGCTGGAGCTATCGGCTTGGTTGAACAGGCGGCCAGACTGGACTTCGACATATTGGCCGCTGGTATCGGTCAGGAGGTCCTCCCAGATCATCCCCTCGCGGGACAGGCCCCAAATCCAAATCTTGCGGCCTGGCTTGTCACCGTAAGCCGCGCAATGTGCCATACCGAAGTCCTCGTCGTGCCAGTAACCGCCAAAGAAGTCGGCAAGCCGGCCCAGGACATGGTAGGATTTGTAGCTGCCGAAGTCATTCCGCTCATACCAAGAGAGGTTGCGTTGGCGCTTTGGTTCAATGGGCCATTCATGTACGCTACCGTCGTGACCAATGTAGTGCGTGCCGGGATGGATGAATTCGAGTTTGCCGGCCGCTCTGATGCCGACGTTCATCCAGGTGTAATACGGCTGCTCGGCGCCCGAGGAGTTGTGCCACAACGAGCGTGTGGAAAAGCAGGCTTGACCCGGCGGCAGGTTGATTTCCAATCGCCACGTCGTGCGCGTAAGCAGATCCAGCACACCGATAATACAACTGGCGCTGCCGTCGGGGTTACGGCGGGCGAGGTAATCCACCGGCGAGAAGCAGTTGGGGGTGTGGCCGATGATGCCGTAATTGGCTTCGATACCGCCGCTGGTCCAAGGTCCGCGCATTGAGATGTCGCGGAATTTTACAACGTGGTTGAAGTAGATGAAGGGCTTGCCGGTTGTCTTGTCAATCGCGGTCCAGACCTTCCCACCAACCTCGGGCAGGATAAGGATTTGCAGGTATTGATTGGAAAGTTCCACAACCTTCCACTTCTTCTGGATCGGCTTGTCGGTGAAGCCATCGTAACGGAAGTAGGGGTAGTACCGGGACATAGACGGAACGGGGTCCGGGTCGGAATAAGGGTAGGTCGTGAAGACACAATCGTATTCTCTGATTGTCGCTTTGGCACCCGCTGCCACGAAAGGCACACATAGAATCAACAGCGAAGCCACGAAGACGGGAAACCCCGAGCGAAGCTTACGGAGGAGCCCAGCGCATAAGCTAGAATTCCGTTCCATCGTCCGCGCCTTCCTGTCTTAGTTGTTCAAAAGTAAGGCTCCAGTACATTCCTGGCGACCCGGAGCGCCTGCTTCCGCCCGGCAAGCGTCTTGCCGAAGGTGTCATCTTCGACCTCAATACACACGGGGCCGTCGTAGCCGATCTCATAGAGTGCGGCCATGTACTTGGCCCAGTTGATGTCGCCCAGCCCCGGAATGCGCGGCGTATGCCATTCTTTGGGAAACGCGAAGACGCCCACCTCGTTTAGGCGCTCAGGATGTACGATCATGTCCTTGGCGTGCAGGTGGAAGAACCTGGACTTAAACTCGCGCAGCGGGCTAAGCGGGTCCATGTGCTGCAACACCAGATGCGACGGGTCGTAGTTGAGACCGAAGTTCCGGGAGGGAATATCGCTAAACATGCGCCGCCAAATGAAGGGGCTGATCGCGAGGTTCTTGCCGCCGGGCCACTCGTCGCGGGAGAAGGACATCGGGCAGTTCTCGATGCCGACCTTGACGCCATGGTCCTCGGCGAAGGCGATGATCGGCTTCCAAACCTTAAGGAACCGGGGCCAGTTCTCGTCCACCGTCCTGTTACAGTCACGGCCCACGAAGGTGTTGGCGCATTTGAGACCGAGCGCCTCGGCGGCGAGAATGACCTTTCTGAAATGGCTCACCGCAGTCCGGGAAACCACGGGGTCCGGGTCCAGCGGGTTGGGATAATATCCCAGGGCGGAAATGCTGACGCCGTGCTTCGCGCACAGGGCGTTGACGTCATCCGCCCGCACGCGAGTGAAGCCGCTAACGTCAATGTGTGTTACGCCAGCGAATCTCCGTTCGGCCTTGCCGACAGGCCAGCACATGACCTCGACGCAAGCAAATCGTTCGGCGGCGGCAAATTCGAGAACCTGGTTCAGGTTGAGTTCAGGAAGGATGGCGGTGACGAATCCGAGTTTCATATGGCGATAGTTTGATGGTTGATTTTCGGTGAATGTGCCGAATCATCAATCGGAGTGCCATGCAAAAATGCCGGGATGCGGAGCGCATTTTCAGCTTGAAAGGCGCCGGGCAACCGGCATCACTACGTGGAACGTCTATGCATGACTCGATTCACCAGCGGAATTTCCTGCAACGCACCCACTCTGCTGCCGGGGGTTTGAATAGAGTCCAGAGTCCATAGTCCAATGGTAGCGAACTACTATTATGAGAAAACTAGCATTATTGAGCTTAACCATCCTCACTTGTACGTCTCTGCTGGGCCAGGACGCCGCCAAGGCTTCCAGCGCGGCTGACAAGCTGGGCTGGCAGATGGCTATTCATGCCTACACGTTCCGCAAGTTCTCCATCTTCGAGTGCATAGACAAGACTGCCGCGCTCGGTTTGAAGTGTATGAGCCTGTCCGGCAGCGTCAGCCTCGATGGCAAGAACAGCGTTCCCACAGTAACCCTCTCCGACAAGGACGCCGAGGCGATCAAGAAGGCGGCGGCAGACAAGGGGATCAAGCTGGTCAACATCGGCGTGGTGAAGCTGCCGCCCGACGAGGCCGAGAGCCGGAAGGTCTTCGAGTTCGCCAGGAAGATGGGCATTGATACACTGGTGCCAGAGCCCGAACCGGCGGCACTCGACCTCGTCGAGAAGCTGTGCAAGGAGTACAACATCAAGGTGGCCATCCACAACCATCCCAAGCCATCGCGGTATTGGAACCCCGACACCGTCCTCGAAGCCGTCAAAGGTCGCAGCCCCCTCATGGGCGCCTGCGCCGACACGGGCCATTGGCTTCGCTCCGGGCTCGACCCGGTGGAGTGCTTGAAGAAGCTCGAAGGGCGCGTCATCTGCCTCCACTTCAAAGACTTGGTGTCGGAAGACCCCAACGCGCAAACCCCAGCCAAGAAAAAGAAGAAGAGCGAATCCAAAGCGATGCACGACGTACCCTGGGGCACCGGCGTGGGCAACGTGAAGGCGCAAATGGCCGAACTGAAGCGTCAAGGCTTCCGAGGTGCCTACTGCGTGGAGTACGAATACAACTGGGACAACTCGATGCCCGAGATCGCGAAGTGCGTGCAGTTCTTCAACGCCACTTGCGCCGAGCTGGCCAAGCGGCGATAACCGTTTTAACGCGCGGATTTCACCCCCGTCCTCTGGCGCAGGCTTCCAAGCCTGCGACCCCGGGGGGGCAAACCGACGTCCTGACCCGCTTAATAGTCGGCGATACCGCAGACTCGCAGGGCTGCGTTGCAGGACCGGCTGCGATCGGCAGGCTCAGCCACGCGGAAGCTGGATTACGCTTTCTTGGCTTCCTTGGCCCAAGTGTCCTTCAAGGGTATGGTCCGGTTAAACACCAAGGTGGGGACGGTCGGACCACTCGGCCGGTCCTCCCGGCTAGATGACCCTGCCGTGCTGTCCTTATCAAGCGTGAAGTAACCCAGACGCTCAAACTGGTAGCGAAGCTCTGGTTTGGCATCCTTGAGGCTCGGCTCGCATTTGGCAGTCACAACCTCCAAAGAGTGCGGGTTGAGATGCTGCTTGAAGTCGCCGCTGGCATCAGGCTCGGCGACGGTGAATAGACGGTCATAGAGCCGCACCTCAGCGTCGATGGCATGCGCGGCGCTAACCCAGTGGACTGTGCCTTTGACTTTGCGGGCGGCGGTGGGACCGCCGGTCTTGCTGCCGAGGTCGGCGGTGCAGCGGAGTTCCACCACCTGCCCGGCAGCGTCCTTGACCACTTCGTCGCACTTGATGATGTAGGCGTACTTGAGGCGCACTTCGCCGCCCGGACGCAGGCGGAAGTATTTAGGCGGCGGTGTCTCCATAAAGTCGTCGCGCTCAATGTACAACTCGCGGCCGAAGGGGACCTTGCGCTTGCCGGCGCCCAGGTCCTCGGGGTTGTTGACGGCTTCCACTTCTTCGACCTGGCCGGCGGGGCAATTGGTGATGACGACCTTGATCGGGCGGAGCACGGCGAGGCGGCGGAGGGCGCGGCGGTTGAGGTCCTCTCGCATGCAAAACTCCAGGACGGACACGTCGGTGATGCCGTTGTACTTGGTGATGCCGATATTGTAGGCGAAGTCGCGCAGCGCCTCCGGAGTGACGCCGCGCCGCCGCAGACCGCTGATGGTCGGCATGCGGGGATCGTCCCAGCCGGAAACGAGGTTCTCGTTGACGAGCTGCATCAGCTTGCGCTTGCTCATCACGGTGTAACCCAGGCTCAGGCGGGCGAATTCATACTGGTGCGGCAGGGGCCGAGGCAAGTCTAGCTGTTCGAGTATCCAATCGTAGAGCGGGCGGTGCACCTCGAACTCCAGCGTGCAAATCGAGTGGGTGATACCCTCGATGTAATCGCTAAGGCAGTGGGCAAAATCGTACATCGGGTAAATGCACCATTTGGCGCCCGTATGGTGATGCTCGGTGTGGCGAATGCGGTACAGGACCGGGTCGCGCATCCAGATATTCGGCGACGCCATGTCAATCTTCGCGCGCAGCGTGCGCGTGCCATCCGGGAACTCGCCATCCTTCATCCGGATGAAGAGGTCCATGTTTTCCTCGACGGAACGGGTTCGGAAAGGGCTCTCCTTGCCGGGGCGCTCCGGCGAACCGCGATACTTGTCAGTGTCTTCGGCGGAAAGGTCGTCCACGTAGGCGACACCCTTCTTGATAAGCTGCAAGGCGTATTCGTAGGTTTGGTCGAAATAGTCGCTGGCGTAGAAGGGCTCCAGCGGGATGTTGGACGTTCCTGTTATCGGCGCCAGGTAGAAATCAGTTTTGCCGCTGACGGTCTGGGCTTCGGCCAGTTTGCCCTTGGGCTTGAACCCGAGCCGGTCATCCGCCCAGGCGCTGATGAGCCATTTCACATCTTCGGTGATGGAGTCCACATACTCGACGTCTTCCTTGGTTGGGTTGGTGTCGTCCATGCGCAGGTTGCAGATGCCGCCGAACTCGCGGGCGATGCCGAAGTTGAGGCAGATGGATTTGGCGTGCCCGATGTGCAGGTAGCCGTTCGGTTCCGGAGGGAAGCGGGTGTGGATTTGCGGGTATTTCTTCTCGGCCACGTGGGCGGCGACGATGTCGCGGATGAAGTCCGAGGGAGCCGCAGCGGCGCCGGCCGCGGTGGCAGGTTCAGAAGCTTTATTAGCCATAGTCATTGAATGTGGGGCGGAGGGTAACAGGAGGTTCGGGCAATGTCCAATTTGCTTTCCTTCCGCAAAGCCCTCGGGTGTTGTCGCGCTCGGTCCGGGCGTTGTCATGTCTCTTGCATCCGTCATTGTCCGCCACATGGTCGCCCATGGCTTTTTCCACTGCTTCGACGCCCTTCCAAACCTCGCAGGATTGAGCCTAAGTGCGTGATTTCGCGAATCCACTAACTTATTGCCTACCCATTGCGCAGAATCCCAGCTTGGCCGGCATCTGTTGGAATTGTCTCACCGAGCGGGTAAGAAGCTCAAGACCTGCGCCGCAAGCCGGGTGATTCTGGCCACGCCCGCCGAGCGCCGCCCCAACCACTGGATCCACCCGTCCTCCTCCTGGGCGCGAGGCACGCCAACCCCAAAGCCAGCTACGGCGCTGCGACGGCGACCATCCAGTGGGACTACGGTGTGTATCCCATGAGGGTCGACCCACATGGGATACACACCGGGATGTAACAGGCTTCACGACGTGGTCGCCCGGTCACTTCTGGCTGTGGGAGGCTGTGAGGGCGGATGTGCTCGGGAGGCCTCACTGTCTCAAAAATGGACACGGCGCCGATTTCCACCCGGGCGCCTGTTCGGTTCAGGAATGGGGAATTGTATGAATGGATTGCGGTATCTAAGGGAGTGTTCACTATCCACGCCCCACCGGATGCGCTTACGTGCGCTCAGTGGGCGCACCACCTGCCATTGGCGTTCGTATGGCGTGATATCCGCTCGTGCTTAGCTCGTATTCCGCTGATATTCCGCTCATACTCCTGCTCTCCGGCCGCTGCCGTGAACGTCCCGCGTAATGGCGTGCCGCTCAGGATGCGAGAAAGGAATTGGTGGTTTGACACGACTTGGGGCTTGTGGAGTCTGCCGGTGTGGCTGTAAGAAAGCGGCGTGATGGTTGAACGCAAATTCCGCATCGGGGTGCTGGGCTCGGGCAAGGGCTCGAACTTCGTGGCTATTGCCGACGCCTGCCGGATGGGCACAGTGGCGGCGGAAGTGGCACTGGTGTTGAGCGACGTGGCAGAGGCGGGCATCCTTGAGCACGCGAACGATCGAGGAATTCCAGCGCGATACATTCCACCCGGCAAGTATCGCACCAGGCTGGAAGAGGAGACGGAACGAGCGTACATCGAGGCGCTGCGCGCCGCCGAGGTGGATTTGGTTGTGCTGGCTGGGTTCATGCGGGTGCTCAAGGAAGCGCTGCTGGGCGCCTACGCGAGGCGCATCATCAATATTCACCCGTCCCTGCTGCCTGCTTTTCCCGGGCTGGAAGCCTGGAAGCAGGCTTTGGCGCATGGGGTGAAGGTGACAGGATGCACGGTGCATTTCGTGGATGCGGGGGTTGATTCCGGCCCCATCATCGGCCAGCAGACCGTGCCGGTTTTGGATGAAGATACGCCCGAGACGCTGCACCAGCGCATTCATGCGGCGGAACACGTCTTGTATCCGCGATGCGTCGCAGCAATTGCGCGCGACGACATCACCGTCCGAGGCAGGCGCGTGCTGTGGCGCACGGCCTGACCGGCTTGAGGCGGCGCCAAGAAAAAGGTCGCTTTGGCGGGGGGGTTGTGGCAAATAGGACCGTTCACACGAGCGGGCGAATCAGCGAAGTGCTCTTCGCGTCCTCGTGCCAGAGAGCCAATTAACAGCATGAAGAAGAAGCACGCACTGCGGTTTGGGCTGCCCAAGGGCAGCTTGCAGGAGGCCACCATTGAGAAGATGGGCAAGGCCGGATTTAACATTTCAGTCGGCAGCCGCTCGTATATTCCCTATGTGGATGACGAGGAGCTGGAAATCCGGCTGATTCGGGCGCAGGAGATAAGCCGCTATGTTGAGCACGGTTACCTGGATTGCGGCATCACCGGCCACGACTGGATTCAGGAGAACGGCTCGAAAGTGCACGAGGTGGGTGAATTCCAGTTTAGCAAGGCGACGCGCCAAGCCGCCCGCTGGGTGCTGGCGGTGCCGGAGCACTCGCCAATTCAGTCCGTGAAAGACCTGCGGGGCAAGCGCATCGCAACTGAGGTTGTCAACCTGACAAAGAAATATCTGCGCCGGCACAAGGTCAAAGCCGAGGTGGAGTTTTCCTGGGGCGCAACCGAAATGAAGGCGCACGAGCTTGTGGACGCAATCGTGGATATCACGGAGACCGGCTCGTCTCTGCGGGCAAACAAGCTGCGCATCGTGGACACACTGTTGACTTCAACCCCACGGCTGATAGCGAACCACTCCTCCTGGCAGGACACCTGGAAGCGGCAGAAGATCCAGAGGCTGGCGCTGTTACTTCAGGGCGCGCTCGAAGCAGAAACCAAGGTTGGCCTGAAGATGAACGTGGCGCAAAAGAGTCTCCCAAAACTCCTGAAGGCTCTGCCCGCGCTGCGCAATCCGACCATTTCCAGTCTCAGCCAGGAAGGCTGGGTGGCGGTAGAGACGATCATTGACGAGCATATCGTGCGCGAGATGATTCCCGCGCTGAAGGCCGCCGGGGCGGAGGGGATAATCGAGTATCCCCTCAACAAGGTGGTTTACTGAGGCTGGTCAGGGTTGCGCGCCGGCCGATGCGGTTTTGGGCGGTTCGGCGCTGAACCGCAGGCCGTCCATATGCGAGCCGTTGGGCGTGCGCAGGCGCGCGCAGAAGGCCCAACCCTGGTTAAGCTGTGTCACTTTCAGCAGAACTCGGTTCCAACCCTCGGTCAGACTGACCTGCGCTTTGTCCGACGCGGGCTGCAAGCCGCGGAAGGTGTTGTTGGTGTGGACAACCTGGTCGTTCAACCAGACTTTCACTCCGTCGTCGGTGCCCAACTCAAGCAGCGCGGGCTGTTGCCGGTTGGAATAAACCCAATGGCGCGCGTAAGCAACGCGCTGATTGCCCCCCAAGGCTTGTAGCAAATCCATGATCCACGGGCGCTTCGCGTCGGGGCCAGGCGGCATCGCCTTCCACTCGACGTCTTGGGCAGCGGGGTTTTCGGGCGGGAAAGCGATGTCGAACAGTTCGTTGTACTCCTTCCCGTTCTGATGATAGGGCCCGGCAATTTGCCATGTCATGATGTGGTCAGCGCCGTCCTGGATAACCTTCAAGGCCTCCTCGGTGGCCTTCCGCGCGCCGGAGTCCGAGATGGCCACCAGCACCCTCGCCAAGGCATTGGTCGCCGCCTCCGCCTGCGCATAAGGCAGAGCAGTGGCGATCCTGGTAATGGTCTGGCCGGCCTCGAGCTGAATGGACGATTCTCTCAACATCGGTTCGGCAAGTGCAAGCGCTTGAGGGTCGGGAATCTCGGCGAGGCCAGCCAGCACGACGCGCTTCTGGTCCGCGCTCAAGTCCGTGGCGAGGATAGTCCTGAGGGGCTCTATCTGCTCCCTCGCCGGCAGCTTGATCGATTCCTCCTGGGTGGTAAGGCGCACACAGGTGCGAATAGCCAAGGTGCGGAGATTCTCTTCTGGCGCCTCGCAAGCGACCCTGAGGGCGTCAGGCAACAGCTCAGGATCACAGGAATCACAAAGTGCGCGAATGGCGGCGGCACGAACCCGTGAATCGGAGGCCGCGACAGCAGCGCGCAGGGCTGCGCGGGTCTTGGGATCAATCTGACCGCCGCACACTGGGAGGAGAGCAATGCGGGTATCAGTGGTGCCGGTCGCTAACGCTTCCAGCAGAGGCTCCGTGTTCACGCGGCCACGCCGGATTTGAGCCTGGTGGCAGGCGGAGCTGAGGGCTTCAACAGCCTCAGCACGGGGGGTGTCGGTCTTTGCCTCCGCCACAAACTTGACCATGGCGTCCAATTCGGCGTCGTCCACAAGCACGGCCAACGCCTTGAGTGCCGCTTTACGGGCCGACCCAGACCCCTGCCGCACCAACTCCATCAATTTGGGAACCGCCAACTTGTCACCGCGCTCGCCCAGCGCGCGAGCGATTTCAGCCTGGATATCGGGTTTGGCATCGGGCAAAACCCGAAGCAGTGTTTCGGTTGGATTGCCTCGCTGCAGCTGCACCAATGCCCGCCGGGCAGCTCTTTGCTCCTCGCCGTTCGAGGACGCCGCGCAGGCTGACAACACAGGAACCATCGAGGCATCACCCAGAATGCCCAGCGCGTTAATAGCCGCCAGCCGCACCTCGGGCGCAGGGCTGCTCACGGTCGCTGCGATGGCTGGCGTCGCGGATATATCACCGCGCTGGCTCAAGCCTTCAACCAGGGCGGCCTGGACCGGGTGATCAACTCCGCTTAGCAAGCCAACCATGGTCTCGGTCGCATCGGGAACAGTCACTACGCCTACCAGTTGCAGCGCAGCGGTCTGGCTGGGACCATCCTTGCCAGTGATGGCCCGGGACATCAAAGGCAGGGTCTCTTTTCCGGAAGACTGGATCATTCCGCGATAGGCAGCAGTACGGACAGAGTCCCTTCTCTCAGAATCGTAAAGCTGCTGATAGATCGCCATAGCCTTTGATTGGCTGCCTTCCACCAGAAGGCGGCTGGCGCAGCGGAGGCACGCATCCACGATTGCGTCACGGACAGGCCCCGCGGAATCCGGACGAGCGGCACACAGTGCTTTAAGGCCTCTGGGAGCGTCGACTTGGCCCAAAGCAGTTGCTGCGGCGGCAGCCACCTGAGCGTCGTGGTCCTTGAGCAATTTGACCAGACCAGATACTGCTCGTTTCTCGGCCCGCAAACCAAGAGAGTTAATAATGCCGACTTTCGTCAACGATGCGGTCCTGGGCAATGCGTCGATCAAAGCATGCCCTGCTTTGACAGAGGACATGGATTCAAGTGCATAGCGAGCGGAATGAGAGAGTTGCTCGTCGGTAAGCAGCGCCGCGAGCGCGGGAACCGACCGGTCTGTGCCAATGAGCTTGAGCCGCGCGCAAGCGGCATCTTTCTCAGCTGCGGATGAACCGGATTTCAAGACTGCGATCAGGCGTTGCTCCTCGTTCGTTGTCGCGGCCTGCGCTGAAGTGCGAATTGCAGGCAGCAGGATGCTGAGAGTCAAGATCAGGAGGGGGAGTCTTCTCATGGCGGTGTCTGGCAGGGTGACGGGATGGGTGGGCACGGGTTCAGATACACCAGGGCGGGCGCTTGGCGATCGCGAGAAAGCGATTGGCCTCGTCATCCTTTATGAACTGCTCAGCCTCGGGATCCCATTTGAGGCTGCGTTTCAACTGCTTGGCGACGCCGCCCAACAGCAAGGCGCTGGCGGCGCGGTGAGCGATGTCCGCATCGCAGATCGGCTTCTGCCGGGTGCGGACGCAGTCCAGGAAGTTGCCCGCGTGGCTCCTGCTGTGGTATAGGTGCAATTCGTTCGGCCGGAGCGGCTCGCGCACGATGTCCGGCGGATCCGACACCAGTGCATCGCGGTCCACGGCGATGCGGCCTTCGGTGCCGACGAAGACCCCGCCGCCGACGTTGCCAACCGCTTCGCCCGGATAGGCTTTACCATAAACCACGATCCCGCTGGCGTACTTATAACAGGAACGATCTTCCTCCATGAAGATCTCCACCGGTCCCGTGTCGTCGGCCGCCGCGGCCCACTGGACTATGTCGTAGTGGTGCTGCCCCCAGTTGAGTTCGCCGATGTCAAAGCGGTGCGCGCTGGCATTGCCGTCGTAAGGGATCCAAGGCGCGGGACCCAGGTAAAGGTCCCAGTCCAGACCATCGGGCACTGGCTTGGCGGAGCCAAATCGCTGTGGCCAGAAGACGCCGCCGCCATCCCGATAGGCGTAGATAGCCTGCAACTTGCCAATGCGGCCGCTGCGGATGAATTCGCAGGCGCGACGGAATTTACCGTCGTATTCGCTGCGCTGCTGAGTGCCGGCTTGAAAGACGCGGCCATACCGCCGCACCGCCGCGAGCATAGCCTGGCTCTCGCGCACGGTCACCGCGGTCGGCTTCTCGCAATAGATATCCTTGCCCGCCTCGGCAGCCATGGCGGTCATTATGGCGTGCCAGTGGGCGGGGCTGGCGATCAACACGGCGTCTATGTCGGCCCGGTCGAGGACCTGGCGAAAGTCCGTATACGCTTCGCACGACTTGTAGTTGCCGACGCCGTAAATCTCGGCGTAGTGGTCGTTCACTTTCTTGCAGGCGTTTTCGCGGCGGTTGCGCCAGACATCGCAAACGGCCAATACGTGAACATCCTTGCGCCCCGCATAGCCCCCGGCGACATATGTCCATGCGCCGCCCAGCAAGTGGCCGCCCCCCTGGCCGCCGACGCCGATGAACCCCATCGTGATGCGTTCGCTGGGCGAGAGCGCCCCGCCCCGGCCAAAAACTGACGCCGGAACGATTGTCGGCGCGGCGAACGCGGCAGCAACGACGGTGGTGGATTGGCGTAGGAAATGGCGGCGGCTGACGGGTGGTGCGGGCTTCATATTCAAGTGCTGCGCAACTGGATAGTTTGAAACCTAGCGAGCTGGTTGGTGAATGTCGAGCGCCGGACATTCTGTGAGAAAATGGCTCTTGCAACTGAGTCTCAATTGTCCTACTCTGCCGACAGTGAAACAGAAGCTGTTGCCCGAACTCGCGGTTCTCGAAGGTTGTCGTGCCGGACATGCGATGTGCCCCCTCAGTCGGGTGCGTACCGGGACAGTCGTCTGCATCAAGAAGCTTGTCACATCCCCCGAGGTCACCGACCGGTTGCGGGAATTGGGCCTTTGTGAGGAGCAGCGGATCAAACTCCTGGCCAGGCAATCGAATTTCATTTGTCAGGTCTGCAACGCGCGGCTGGCGATTTCCGGTGAACTGGCAGACTCGATCATGGTGGAAGCTGTCCCGGCATCCACCCAGCGGGCTTGAGTCGCGCCGACTTGCCCCACAACGAAGCCATGCCCCCCTCCCTCCAACCCTTGACTTCGCTTGCCTTAGGGACCACGGCCACCGTCGTTGATATCAAACTGCCCTCCGAAACGCGGCCGCGATTGATGGAAATGGGCTTGCTGGTGGGAACTCCGGTTGAGCTTGTGCGTTTTGCTCCGCTCGGCGATCCGGTGGAGATCAAGGTTCGCGGTTACCATTTGACTTTGCGCAAGCACGAAGCGGAGCAGATTCTGGTGCAAGTTAATGGGTAAGCCCGGCGGAGCATCTTCCACCGATCCAGGGCAGGCAGTCTTGCCTACCGGGGCGGCGCCGGTCGGCGCTGCCGCCCCCAGTTCCTCGACCAAGTCCTCCCAGGCGGCAGGCGGCGCTTTTCCTCCGTATGTCGTGCTGACAGGCAATCCGAACTCAGGCAAGACGACGCTGTTCAATGCCCTGACTGGTTTGCGCGCGAAGGTCGGCAACTACGCGGGAGTAACGGTCGAGCGCAAGGAGGGCCGTTTGCTCGGCGCGCCGGCTGGCATCAACGCGCGAGTGTTGGATTTGCCCGGCACCTACAGCCTGAGCCCGCGCTCACTTGACGAGCAGATTTCGCGCGACGTGTTGCTCAATCGGCTGCCGGAGGTGCCCGCGCCGTCAGTCATCATCGTGGTAGTCGATGCTTCGAATCTGCAGCGCAATCTCTACTACTCCACGCAAGTGATTGAACTGGGATATCCAACAATCATCGCACTGAACATGATTGATGTGGCGGAGGAGAATGGACATTACATCGACGCGGCGAAACTGTCCGGCGAATTGGGCGTGCCTGTGCTGCCGCTCATCGCCAGCACCGGTCGCGGTGTGCCCGCACTCCGCGAGGCGGTCCTTTCCAAGCTCCAAGAACCACTCCGGTCCAGGCCGCCCCAATTCTCCAAGTTACCAGCGTCGGTCGAAGCGGAGGCAAACGCGCTGGCCCAATTACTCGCGGGGACCTTCCACGAGCGCCGCCCGCAGGCTGCGGCGGAGGCGTTGCTGATTCTTGGCAACGAAAAGGCGCTGGCCTCCAGCCTCCAGCATTACTCGGCGCCCATACAGGAAGCCGTTGCCGCCGCGCGAACCCGTCTCGAGGCCGGAGGGATTGATTGGCGCGGCGTCACCATCGAGAGCCGTTACCTGGCTGTGGCGGCGATCCAGCGCGCAGTCACCTCCGAACTCGCGCCTCCGGGCGAGACGTTCAGTGACAAACTGGACCGCGTGCTGACGCACAAGTTCTGGGGCACGATCATCTTTCTGGCCGTCATGACCTTCATGTTTCAGAGCATTTTCACCTTCGCCCGCATTCCCATGGACGCGATGCAAATGGGCGTAGACTGGCTCGGATACGCCGTGGGAAACCTAATCCCCCCCGGGGATCTGAACAGCCTGTTGGTAGACGGGGTGATTGCCGGCGTGGGTGCCGTGGTGGTGTTTCTTCCGCAAATCCTGCTGCTGTTTCTCTTCATCGGCTTTCTCGAAGACACCGGTTATATGGCCCGTGCGGCGTTTCTTATGGACCGCCTTATGAGCAAGGTCGGCCTGCACGGCAAAAGCTTCATCCCGATGCTGAGTTCCTTCGCCTGCGCCATTCCTGGGATTATGGCGACCCGCACCATCGAGAGCCCCAAGGACCGTTTGGTAACCATCCTGGTGGCGCCGTTGATGAGTTGCGCCGCCCGGCTCCCCGTCTATACGCTGCTCATCGCCGCCTGCATCCCCAACCTCACGGTGCTCGGTTTTCTGAAACTGCCCGGGCTGACGATGCTGGCCATGTATCTGCTAGGCATCGTGGTTGCCCTGTTGATGGCCTGGCTGTTCAAAAAGACCCTGCTCAAGGGAGACACGCCCATGCTCATCATGGAATTGCCGCCCTACAAACGGCCGCTGCTGCGGGTTGTCCTCCGCCACATGTGGGACCGCTCGAAACTCTTCCTGCGCCGTGCGGGAACCGTGATCCTCGGCATCAATATCCTGCTCTGGTTCCTCGCCACCTATCCCCATGCAACCGAATCGCAGTTGGCCGCCGCGACCCAGCGCGCACGCTTGCAGGCCGAAATGGCCCAGCCCCTCTCCTCTGAACAGGCCGCCGCCATCCGCACCCAACTCCAAGGGCTCGACGACCAGGCCGCCGGCGAGCGGCTGCGCCAGAGCTTCGCCGGACGGTTAGGCCGCCTGATTGAACCAGTGATTGCTCCCCTCGGATTCGATTGGAAAATCGGTATCGGCATCATTACCTCCTTTGCCGCTAGGGAGGTTTTTGTCAGCACCATGTCCACTGTCTATAACGTGGGCCGGTCAGACACCGCCCCCTCCAGCATGACCAACCTCGTTCAGACCCTCCAAGCCCAGAAAAGGCCGGACGGCACGCCCGTCTACACCCCTTTGACTGCGGTCACGCTAATGGTCTTTTACGTCTTTGCCCTGCAGTGCGTCAGCACAGTCGCCATCGTACGCCGCGAGACCAATGGCTGGAAGTGGCCATTTTTCCAGTGGTTATACATGGGCGCGCTGGCTTGGGGCTTGGCCTTCCTGACCCATGTTGGGGGGCGCTTATTGGGTTGGGTTTGACGAGTTGCGCAGAGGCGGGCGTTCTGGTGACTGGAGAGTTGTGCCGTTATCTCCGCCGACCAGTGCTTGCAGACCAACGGCCCCCTTCAAGAAAAAAGCAAAAAAGGGGCTTGCATCTGGCACGATCCAAGCGGTATATTTCCGTGCGTAATACGGCAATGACCGTGAGATTAGCGAACTCAAATTCGCGTAAGTTACAGCGGTGGCGAGGCTTTACGCTCGTCGAACTACTGACCGTCATTGCTACCATTGGCATACTGGCCGCCCTGTTGCTCCCAATTCTGAGCAAAGCCAAAGGCAAGGCTCAACGCACTACCTGCCTTTCCAACCTTCGGCAACTGGGATTTGCTTGGGCTATGTACCGAGATGACAACAGCGACTACATCGCCGAATCCTATCCGGGCAGCAGCGCCACGGACATCAACCCCGAGGTTTGGGTTCGCGGAGACATGAACAAGCTTGCCGAAGCGGGCAACAAAGACCTGATTCGGCAAGGCAAGCTCTTCCCCTATAACCGCAGCCTGGGTATTTATCATTGTGCCGCTGACCGGGGCGTCTGTATCGACGGCAAGTTGGTGCCTACCGTGCGTAGTTACTCGATGAACAGTTTTATGGGTGCGCGCAATTCTCTTAACCCACCCATACCGTCCACCGCTGGCGACTATGTGCGGTTCTATGCCAAGTACTCGGAAATCCCACGCCCGGACAACATGTGGGTCTTGGTGGAGGAAGACGAGCGCAGCATCAACGACGGATTCTTCGTTACCGATCCCACAGGCCGGATATGGTATGACTTCCCAGCCATTTCCAATGCGCGCCACAATCTCAGCTACGCCCTCAATTTTGCGGATGGTCACTCTGCAATCTGGCGGCATCGGGACCCGCGCACCCTGCTCGTCAGCATCAATAATACCGAGCAGCCCGGCAATCGAGACCTCGAGCGCCTGGCCAAATCAACCACGACCCGGAAGTGACCTTTAGGCTCAGGTTGATCGGCACATCTTGTCCCGTTTTCCCTTCATAAAGCGAAAGCCTGCACGAGTCTAATCGCTTAGCTCCGGGCAGGTAATACGTTAGCGGTTTGCCGGAACCATACACTCACAGCAATCCGCCATGATCAAGTCTCACGGCGACATTCCTCGGTCCAGATTCAAGGGATTAGAACTACGCGATAGAAACGGCGCACTTTTGAGCCGATAGTATCGGACGCCGTGATCGCAGTGCCCGTCGCCACGGTCTCAGCACCTAAATTGGTCCAATCGGAGGAGTCCAAGACTTCCTTATACTGGAGCTGGTAGATCTGTCCCGAAACCGAGCTCCACACCAGGTTGACAGCACCGTTGGATTGGGTGACCGCCTGGAATACCGGTGGCGATAGCACCGTGAGAACTGCGCTCGCGCTTACTGTGGAGCCCAGACTGTTGGTGACAACGACAGAATACGCCCCCGAATCCGCCAGGGAGACGTCGGTGAGGGTCAGGCTGCTGGTGGCAGAGCCGGCAATATTGCCGCCGTCTGCCAGTTGGATGCCGTTACGCCGCCAATTGTAGGAGAAAGGTTGGCTGCCGAAGAGCGAGACTTCAAAGATCACATTGGCCCCTGCAAGCACCGTCAGGTCGGCCGGCTGCGCGATGACTTGCGGAGCGAAACTGAGGCGAAAGACCGTCCCGTGCCCCCCCAGGCCCGCGTCGGTGGTGGTGCCGTAAAAGCTGCCATTGGTCCCCGTCACGAGAGCCGACATTGGATGCGCGCCGGTATCGAAGCCATCGAAACTCACCAGTGTGGTCATGACCCCGGCAGGCGTGACGCGAAAGACGGTGCCGAGACGGTTGACGCCTCCGCCGTAAGTAGTGCCATAGAAGTTGCCATCGGCGCCTTGTATCAAGCTGGCCTCGGGAAACCAGCCATCCGAAGGAACGAACGCATTGAACGCATACAACGAAGTGAATACGCCATTGGTGGTGAGCTTGAAAATTGCTCCCTCCACTGGCACACCCATCAAAGTGCTATGCTTGGTGGTGCCGTAAAAAGCGCCATCCGCGCCCTGCACCAAGGCGGCGACTGTATGATTGGGAGCTGGTGGAAAGCTGCCTGCGTCGCTGCGAAACGAGTAAAGGTTGGTCAGCCTGCCATCAGGCAGCAGCTTGAACACACTGCCGCAATTGTTGGAGCCCCCATTCGGAGTGGTTCCGTAGATGCTGCCATCCGCCCCCTGCACCAGGGCGGCCACGGGGGCACCGCCACTGGCATCACCCCTGAAGTAGTAAAGGGACTCGAGCACCCCATCGGGGGTAAGCCTGACAATCGTGCCTTCATCATAGAGCCCACCACCCTGAGCCGTGCCGTAGAAGTTGCCGTCAGCGCCGTGCAACAGCGCCGCATACGGATTCCGTCCGTCCGCCAAGCCTGAGAAGGAGTGCAAGCTTGCCAGTTCACCATCCAACGTCACATTGAAGGCAGTGCCGGCGCCATAATCGCCGCCGTACTCGGTCGTACCATACAAGAAGCCATCGGCCCCCTCCACCAGCGCCGCCGCGGGCAACGCCCCGTTGGTCCAACTTAATGAAAACAGGGTTACAAATGCTCCATCAGGAGACGCCCGGAAGATAGTGCCCCCTTGATGCGCGCCTCCGTAAACCGTCGTGCCGTAGAGACTTCCGTTGCTGGCCTGCACCAGTCCATTCGGACTGCCGCCGCCTTCATCGCCTGTGAACCAGTGCAAAGTGGCCATGCGAGTCCCCGGCAAGCTGGCAGGAATGACCGCCAATACCGCTTCGGAACTGACCGCCGACCCGATGCTGTTGGTCACGATCGCAGTATAGGTGCCGCTGTCAGGTTCCATCGCAGCGTTCAGGGTGAGGCAGTGGCTGGAGGAACCCGATGCGTTGGTGCCATCGGCCAGGGGAATTCCGTTCTTCCTCCATTGGTAGGACAAAGGCAAACTGCCGACCGCCTCCACACAGAAACTCGCCCTGGAACCCGGAATCAACGCCCCCCCCACCGGTTGGAGCGTAAAGATCGGCGGTGATGAGGTGATGGACAGGATGGCGTTACTGCTTAGAACTGAGCCCAGGGAGTTCGTGATGAGCACCGAATAAGTCCCGGCATTGGCAAGCGTTACATTGGACAGCGTCACGGTGTCCGTGGCCGAACCGGCAAGGTTGCCGCTGTCGCTCACATTGGTTCCGTTCTTTCGCCACTGGTAGCCCAAAGGCGCACCGCCAAAGGCGCCAACATTAAGCACGACATCAGCGCCGGTAAATTCATCCTGGCTGACGGGTTGACGCGTGATTTGCGGGAAGGAGTTGACATGGATAGCGAAAACAACGCCTTTGCCCTTCGCACCGCCGTCCCGGGTCGTGCCGTAAAGCCTGCCGTCGGGCCCCTGGATCAGAGTGGCCTGGGGATTGGCGCCGTTGTAGCCGTCGAACTGCACCAGTGTCAGCAGTGCGCCGTTGGTGGTAATGCCGAAAACGGTTCCAGCGCCATAGTCTCCGCCAATGGCGGTGGTGCCATAAAGTGCCCCGTCGCTGGCAAGCAGCAAGCCGCTCATCGGACTTGCCCCATCAGAACCACCACTAAAAGACCACAGCGCGGCGAGCACGTTGCCATCGGGCGCCACGCGGAAGACCGCGCCCTTGCCGTAACTGCCGCCCCCGGTCGTGGTGCCATAGAAGTTGCCATCGCTGCCCAGCGCCAGCGCTGCAGCGGGAAATGCGCTGCTGGCGCCATCGAAGGAAGCTACTGTGCCAAGCACGCCGTTGGTCGTGATTCGGAACACGGTGCCGTTTGTAGTAGCGCCCCCCCTGTAGGTTGTCCCGTAAAGGCTCCCATCAACTCCTCGCGCCAGCCCGGCGTAAGGCAATCCGCCGTCATTGCCATCGCTGAATGAATACAGGTTGCTGATCGTGCCGTGCATTCCGTTGCGCGTCATGCGGTACACCGTGCCGAAGAACTGGGTGACACCGCCGCCATAAGTGGTGCCGTAGTAGTGGCCATCCGTCCCTTGCGTCAATTCCGAGTATGGCAGCGCACTGCCGGGTAGATCGAACGAAACCAAGCTAACCAGTCCGCCATTGGTGCCAGTCTTGAAAATGGTGCCAAGGCCGTTGGAACCACCGCCATAGGTCGTGCCGTAGAACTCGCCGAGGCCGGCTCGCACCAGGGCCGCCCGGGGATTTGCCCCATCGCCAACACCATTGAACGACCATACTGGCGTCAACACGCCACCAGTAGTCATGCGGAACACGGTGCCGAAGGAATTGGTGCCACCGGTTTGTGTCGTGCCATACAATTGGCCATCGGCCCCCTGCACCAGCCCATTCGGATTGGCTCCATCGTTGCCGCCGCCGAACGAGTAGAGGGATTCCAGAGTCACTCCCGGCGCGGTCACCGAATCAATGGTCAGCAGGGCATTGGAACTGAGGACATACCCAAGGCCATTGACCACCACTGCGGCATAGGTTCCGGCGTCCGCGACCGACACGTTGCCGATGGTCAGTGTGCTGGTCGCGGTGCCGGACAAGTTGCCTCCGTCGGTCAAGAAAGTCCCGTCTTTGAGCCATAGGTATAATAGCGGCGGGGTGCCGACGGCCGACACGCTCATCGTTACAGTCTGTTCCGGCACCGCCGCCTGGCTGCCCGGCTGCGCGGTGATGAACGGGGCCGAGGCGAGAACCGTGAGCTGTGCGACTGCGCTTGTCACACCCCCCGCGACGTTACGAATGTTGACCAAATACCCCCCCTCCTGGGCGGGAGATACATTGCTGAATATCAGGGTGCTGTTGGCAGTCCCGAAGACCTTGCCGCCGTCGGTCAGGTTCGAGAGTGTTGTTCCATTCGTGTATTGCCACTGATAGAAGAGCTGCGCGTTGGTCGCCGTCTCCACGCTGAAGGCCGCGGTCATGCCCTCGAGCAAGGACAGATTCGCCGGCTGTGAGGTGATCGCAGGCGGGGTGACAACGTTCAGCACAAAGCCACGACTCTGCCCGAAGTAGTTGTTGAGATTCGTGAACCAGGTTGCAGCAGTGTAGCTGCCCGCAGGCAGGGCGTTGGCATCAGCATTCGGGCTGAACGTCACGGTGGCAGCCGGTCCGCCGGGAACCAGGGTCCCGCTGGACGGCGACACGTCGAGCCAGACGGGTGTGTTTGCCTGCGTCCACATCAGCGAGACCGCGCCGGCGTTGGTCAGAACGCAGCTTTGAATCGCAGGATTGAACGGACCCTGGACCGGGCCGCTGGCCGTGAAGCCGGTGGCCGGCGTAATCTGCAAAGCATCCGGCGGTGCCAGCAAAGCGGCGATCAGGTTGCTCCCGTTGGGAGTGCCCCAGCCCGTGGCGAGGTCGTAGCCCGGGCACGCGAAGTACTTCTCAGCGCCACAGCAGGTGTTGGTGATGTTGCCGGCCGTGATGTCGTGAAAGGCGGCGCCGTAGCCGGGCCCAGAGCCGATGGCGTAAATAGCAGGGTTGAGAAATCCGATAGCGGGCTTGCCGCTGAGCGCCGCCTGCTGATTGACCAGCGCGGCAAATCCGGCCCACAGGGGCGCCGATGCACTGGTGCCGCCAACGCGGTATTGCTGGCCGTTGTTAGCGATGAGCCAGATCATCGCGTCAGCCAGGCCGGCCACATCCGGAAAGTTGCGGTTGGTCGTGGAGCCCGCGCTGCAAGTCAGGTCAAGGCCCTGTTGCCAGATCGGCATGGGGAAGGTGGTGCTGACCCCGCCGCCGCTCCCGGACCAGACGGTTTCCGATACCCACTCTCCTCCCGGCCCACTGGTGGTGAGGGAACTGCCTCCGACAACTGTGATGAATGGATTGTCCGTTGGCGGAAAGGGAGGACACGCAACGCAGCGGGCGCCGTCGTCCGAAGAGGCCTGGAAGAACGACTGCCCCTGCGCCTGAAACCGCAGGAACAAGTTGTCCCGCGTAGTGTCCCGGGGTGAGCCGAACCCCCACGAAGAGCTGAGTTGGCGGACCAGTGGCTGCCCCAGGCTGTTGGTGTCGGTGGCCATGCGGCTCAGGATGGTGTTCAGGAGCCTGCCCTGATAAACGACAATCCCGGACAAGCCCGGAGCCATGGCAATGGCCATATCAATGTCCAGGGCGACCTCGATGTTGTTCGGGCCCGGCTGCCCGCTGACCGAATTGAGCAACACGTGTGTCAGCGTAACATTTGGCAATCCTGCCAGGCTCGCGTAGGCGCGAATATCGCTAGGATAGTAGCTGTCAAACGCCACCAGCCCAACCGTTTGCCCGGTGCCGTCCAGCTGCACACCCGGAGCGTAAGCCGCCCGGAAATCTCCGCCCCAAAACGTGCCTCTGGGACCTGAGCCCGTCGCCACAGGTTCCGAGTACGGAATCGAGTCAAACGGGCTGGCTTGCAGTCCCAAAGGCCGTGGCAGGTCAAAGTCGTCCAATCCGTTGATCCCCTCCAACGGGACATCCAGGTCGAGCGACGGCTCGGCATCCGGCGCGAAGAACGTGCGGTTCTCTTTCGGGTGCCGGTAAGTCTTCAGATTTACATTAAAGGCGCGCTCGATGTCCGCCACCGCACCCCGCACATTGAGCAGCCCTCGGTCCTGTTGCTGACCGTTCAAGCGCAGGCCGCGGGATTCCACAAAGGCGACGACTTTTTGGTATTCCTCCTCCGTCGGCCCAAACCGCTCTGCGAATTGCGCGGGGGTCAAGTATTGCCGGTAATCCGGGCTGGCCGGATTGTAGAGCTCTTCGAGCAGGTTGGTCAGGGCCTCCCGGTTGCGCAGCGGCAGGCCGATGGCCAGCTCGATCTCATTGGCGCCTGGCAGTTGGCCCAATGCCGACAAACCCTCCACGGCAGACGGCAACTGGCCCCGCAGTTGTTGCCGCCCTCCCGCGCGAGCGGCCGTCGCGCTTTGAAGCAGCGAAACCGCACAACCCAACGCCAGGAGTGCTGTTACAAAGCGTCTTGGGCAAGTTCCTGGGGATTGAGCAAAACCGAAGATTGAGCGTTGTCTCCCGTGACTATTCAAGGTTCCCATGGCTTTTTATGCTGCGCCAATTGTAACCGTCCCGGCCAACGTGGGCAAGAACAGTCCGACGCAGGAGGGAGTCTCACCATATCCTCTCCGTCTCCACACCGTATCCACACCGTGGATACAGCCTTGACACCTCCGGTGGATTTTGGCGTAACACGTTGTGATTGCAGGACTTATATCAAATCAGACCCACAGCCGGGCTTTCTCCCGATCAGATTGCGGTAAACCACTGTAACGATTGAACTTACACGGTTACTCGACCATTGAACGATTTGCGTAACCAACTCACCCCGCTGTGAGACAACTAGCGGGAGCAAGCGCGCTCCCCCGACCACGTAGGCCTCCCCGCGGCCAACCCACTCACTCGGCAGCTTTCTTGAACTGCTTCAACCGCTGGGCATCGGGCTTGGCGGCGTAGTAGCGGTCCAGGGGGTAGCAGCCGCTGACGAGGCCTTTGCGGGGCGCCGTCGTGCAGTCGCTGAAGGTGCGGCAGATGGATTTGGACGAGAGAGTCCCCTGCCCTATCGCGTCGGCCAGGATCGTCGGGTACGCCAGCACCATGCGCCCAATGCCGATGAGGTCGGCCCAGCCGTGGCGCAGGACGTATTGCGCCACGTGCGGGAGATATTCCTGAAGATAGCTGTACGCGGTGCCGACAAGCAGGAGGTTCTTCCGTACGCGAGCCTTGAGCTGACGCACGACGTTGATCTGGCGTGCCACGCCCACCAGCGGGTCCTCGGGCGGTTGATAACCATCGGACGGCGGATAGGCAGCCGGCCGTTGGATATGGGGGTTGTAATAGGGCGATCCGGCGGTGAGGTTGACGATCTTGACACCGAGCGTTGCGCACAAGTCGAGGAATTGCATCGTCTCCGTCAGGTCATACTCGATCGGGTTGTGCTGGTTCACCCCAAAGGCGTAGCGGTAAGGCAGGCAATGGGCATGATCCACCGGGACACCGGGGCCGGGTTTGCCGGGCCGGGACAGTGCGGGATCCGGCCGGAAAGGAACGAAGTCGAAGGCGCTGAGCCGCACCGCCAAGTCAATCCGGTTCCCGCTGGCGCGGATGGCGGCCACGATGTCGCGCAGCAGGCGAGTCCGATTTTCGAATGAGCCGCCGTGCTTGCCGGGCCGGGTGAAGGCGCTGAGGATCTCGTGGAGCA
Organism: Candidatus Paceibacterota bacterium; assembly: GCA_035452965.1. Classification (NCBI taxonomy): domain Bacteria; kingdom Bacillati; phylum Minisyncoccota; species Minisyncoccota bacterium. The sequence goes on from DAOTCE010000006.1 coordinate 129,371, forward strand.
GGTATCCATGGCAGTGCTTGATGTCCACAAAGTCGGCACCCACGTCCCAAGCGATGCGAGCGGCGGCGGCGTAATCCTCCACGAGGCGGTCCAGGTCGCTGTCCGTCCAGACTTGCGCGTCGCTGGTGACCTTGAAGTTGCCGTCCAGCAGAGGATGGCGGTAGGCCGGACGCGGTTCCAGGCGGGCATTGTCGTTGGGTTTGCAGAACCGGCCCGAGTGAGTGAGTTGAAAACCGATCACAAGGTCGTCGGTGGTTCCGTGGCGCTGCTTGTGGGCGGCCAGCAGGGATTCGCGGAGCCCGGCCAAATCGGCCTTGGTCTGCTCGCCAATGATGAGCTGGTTAGGATTGGCTCGGCCATCGGGCCGGACGGCCATCGCTTCACCGCCGAAGATCAGCTTCGCGCCGCTCTCGCCGAATCGCTGCCAGCGCCGGCGCACATCAGGGGTCACCCCGCCGCTGGTGGTGCCATCCCAGCCTTCCATCGGCTGCACGGCGTAGCGGTTGCCTAAATGCTTGCCGTTGATGGCGACCGCTGGGACCGGCTGGGCCAGCGGCGACGCAGCCCCGGTGGCGATGGCGTCTTCGCAAGGCAAGTCTATCCCCAGCGAAGCGACGTGGGCACGAAACTCGGCCACGGTCTTGAGCGATGGAATGCGCGTCAGTTTGGAAGACTCGAACATAGTATGACCGGGAATGTGGTTAGCGCCAGCGGACATGGCCAGAAGATTTTTCCGCGTGTAGTCTGCCCTGATCCGTGCTACACTGCCGCCCGGTCACATGCGAATCCAAATCCCTTCTCTCCAGGGGCTCAAGCAGTCGCGCTGGTACAAACGCCTGCTCTGGGCAGGCGCGGTGCTGCTGCTGTATGTGCTGGTTGGCTTCTTCGTGCTGCCGCCCATCATCAAATCCCAACTGGTCAAACGCTTGCCACCCATCACCAAGCGGCAAGTGGCGGTCCGCCAGGTGAAGTTTAATCCGCTGGCCCTCTCGCTGACTATCCGCGGGCTCTCGCTCACCGAGCCGAACGGGGCGGTTTTCGCGTCGTGGGAAGAGCTGTATGTGAACCTTCAACTTTCGTCGCTCGTCCGCTTCGCCTGGACGTTCGCGGAGATCGGCCTCAAGCAGCCCTACGGCCACATCGCGTTGTCCAAGGACGGGCAGTTCAATTTCGCCAACATGGCTGAAAAGACCGAGCCGCCACCGCCCAAGCCGGAGAAGCCCGGCGCCCTGCCCCGCATCAACGTCCGGCGGCTGCACATTGATGACGGCGTGGTGGTGTTCGACGACGGAACGCATCGCTTGCCGCTGCACACCGAATTCAAACCCATCAACATCTCGCTAACCAATCTAACCACCCGCCTCGGCAAAGACAGCGTCTACTCCTTCGAAGCCCGCAGTGATTCCGGCCGCAGTTTTGCCTGGACCGGCAGCCTGACGGTACAGCCGTTCGAATCGCGCGGCCGCTTCGAGATGGTAGGCGCCGACCTTAGCAAATGGACGCCCGTGGCACGGGACTTCGTCAAAGCGGAAATCACCGGCGGGCGGCTCAGCGTCCGCGCGGACTACGCGCTGGCCGCTGGAACCAATGGCTTCGACGCCAGCTTGACCAATTGCGCCGCCGAGCTGGCGGCCTTCAAGGTCAAGGACTTGAACACCGGGGAGACCGTGACGTCCGTGCCGTGGTTTGCCCTTCGGGAAGTGGACTTTGACCTGCGCCGCCGCGAGGTGCGGATCGGGAACGTCAGGCTGGTGCGATACGACCAGATCGTCCGCGTGGAGAAAGACGGCGCGCTCAACCTCGCCCGGCTGTTGGACCCGCGCCCGGCGCAGCCCGCTCCCACCAACACCGCGCCCGAAGCTTCCGCGGCGCCGTGGGTCATCGCGGTGAATGATGTCACCGTGAAGGACGCGGCCGTTTCGTTCGCCGACCTGAGCCGGTCCAACCGCTTTGAAACCACGCTCAAGCCAATTCAGGTCCACTTGCAGCGCTTTGCCACGCGCTCCGACTCCGATGCGGCGTGGGATTTCAGCATGGCCACTGAAGTCGGGGAGACGATCACCGGCAGCGGCACGTTAGCCCTCGCGCCATTGCGGTCGGCCGGCGAAGTCAAACTGTCCGGGATCCAGATCAGGAAATATGCGCCCTATTACCAGGACAGCCTGCGCGGCGAAGTGCTCGCCGGCAAGGTGGATGTCGGTGTCGGCTACCGCTTTGCCGCCGCCTCCAACGCGCCGCTTGTCACAGTCTCCAACGCCGGGGTGACGTTGACCGGCTTTCAGCTCAAAGCCGCGGACACAGGGGAAACCGTAGTCAGCATCCCGTCCTTCTCGATCCAGGGAACCGAAGCCAGCCTCGCGGAGCGCAGAATTCAGGTCGGCATGGTCAAGTCCACCGGCGGTTCCATTCTCGCGCGTCAGTCGAAGGACGGAAAAATCAACCTGCTCGGGCTGTTGAATCCGCCAGCGCCCAAGCCCGTCGAAACCAACGCCCCCGCCCCGAACGCAGCCCCCTGGACCGCACTCCTCAAAGAGATCGCGTTCGACGGCTACGCCATCAAGCTGGAGGACCAGAAACCCGCCAAGCCGGCTGCCCTTGCCCTCGACCAGCTCACGTTCAACGTGCAAGGACTCAGCACCGTGAGCAATGAGCCGATCAAAGTGTCGCTGTCGGCACGCCTCAACCAGGCCGGCACTCTGGCGGCGCAAGGCACCGCGAAGATCACCCCCCCTGCGGCTGACATGGCCATCCGCCTGAACGACCTCGATCTGCGGCCCTTCCAACCGTACGTGAATGAAGCGGTGCGCCTCGGCATCGCCAGCGGGAAGTTCAGCACGCAAGGCCGGGTGCTCTACACTCCCCCCGGCGCCGGCGCGCCGATGCTGAAGTTCACCGGCGGACTCAGCCTCACCAATTTCGTTACCACCGACCAGGTGCTTTTCAAGGAGTTCGTGAAATGGGACGCGCTCGATGTGACCGGCATTGACTTCGACCTGCAGCCCAATCAACTGCAAGTGCAGGAAGTCAAGTGGCGCGGACTCGAAGGCAGCATCCTCATTGGCCCGGACCAGCGCCCGAATCTCAAGACCATCCTCCCCGAAAAACCGGCGGGCGCCCCCGCTGCCCCCGCCACAAATGCGCCACCGGCCAAAGCCGGCGAGTTCCCAATGCAGCTTGGCGCGTTGGTGCTGGAGAACGCTGCGTTCCATTTCGCCGACGAGTCCATCCAGCCGCATTGCACCTTTGACGTGCAGGAGCTCAGCGGCACCGTCAAGGGTCTGTCTTCCCAGGAGCAGAGCACGGCCATGGTGGACCTCGGCGGCAAGGTGGAAGCCACCTCGCCGTTTTCCATTCTCGGCAAGGTCAATCCGCTGGCCAGGGATCCGCAACTGGCCCTGGCCGTGGCGTTCACCAACATGGATCTCACAGCCCTGAGCACCTACCTGGAGAAGTTTGCCGGCCACCCCCTCAATAAAGGCAAGCTATTCATGGATCTCCATTACGACATCAGCCAGCGGCAGCTCAAGGCCGAGAACAAGTTCCGCATTGACCACTTCACCCTCGGGCCACGCAATGAAAGCACTAACGCCACCTCCCTTCCAGTTAAGCTGGCCGTGGCGTTGTTGAAGGACCGCAATGGGCAAATCAACCTCGATATCCCGCTAAGCGGCCGGACCGACGACCCGCAGTTCAAGATCGCCCCCATTGTCGCCAAGGTCGTGGTCAACCTCATCATGAAAGCAGCCACTTCTCCCTTCTCACTGCTGGGCGGCCTGGTGGGCGGCGGCGAAGAACTCAGCTTCGTGGAGTTCCAGCCCGGCCTGGCCGAGATCCCGGACGCCGAAGCGCAAAAGCTCGATAAACTCGTCCAAGCTCTATACGAACGCCCGGCCGTCAACCTGGAAATCGCCGGCTCATTCGACCTGGAGCGGGACCACCCGGCATTGGCCCGCATGAAGTTGGAGCAACACCTCAAGGTGCTCCACCTCAAGGAGCTCGCCGACGCCGGCAAGACAGTCCCCAGCCCCTCCGGCATTCAACTTGAACCGGCGGCAAGGGAACGCCTTCTGAAGCAGGTGTATCTGGAACTTGGCACGAACCAAACGCTTGTTCTGCCGCCCGTTGCCGGGGCCACAGATACGAACGCTGTCTCGGCGCCTCCCGTCACCTCGTTGCCGGATCCGAAGGAACTTCAGGCCGTCGCCAAGGCTTCGGACAAAGCCCCCGCGGCAAAGCCTGCAAAGCGCAAAGGCATCGCAGGGCTGATAGGATTCGGAGCCAGGAGCTCTTCACCCTCCAAACAACCCAGTTCGGCCCAACTTCCTGCAACTCCCGCAGGCACCCCCCTCACCACCGACCAGCTCGAGGCCAAACTCGCTTCCGTCGTCCAGGTTTCCGGAAACGAGCAAGGCGCGCTGATGAAGCAAAGAGCCCAGGCGGTGCAGGCATTGATCCTCCAGGGCGGAAAGGTCACCGCTGAACGCCTGTTCATCGTTACGCCCAAGACCACGACGGGCGCTGCCAAAGGCCAAAGCCGTGTGAATCTCTCCCTTCAATAGCGGCCCATGAAGCCACCCGCAAGAGTCCTGGCGGGGGCGATTTCCCCGTAACCCGGTGCTGTCCATGAATGACCGTGAAGCGATCAAGGTGTTGATCGTAAACGAAAACGGCTTGTATCTCGCCGGCACCGCCTTTCAGTGGGAGTTCACGGATGACCGGCGCAAAGCCAGGGTGTTCGACTACCACGCTGACCACGTGGCGGACCGAATTGACTTGCTCCGCAAAGCCGAGGGGCAAGTCTTGATCGCCGTAAGAGTGGACCCACGCGAGATCTACGAATTCTGTGATCAGTGCGGCTGCAGGACGCGAGCACTGAAGATGTTCTTCGATGGGCAGCAGTTCCTGTGTAGTGATTGCCGGACCGCCGGATCCGGCATTTGAGCCGCGCTCTCCGCGTCCGCACCTTGCGGGCAGGCTCCGTATTCACCCGCCCCTCCGCTTCAGTATAAGTGCGGATTGTGCATTCTTTGCGTCTGTGCGACGATTCCTGTACGCAGTGGGCTCGTACGACCGGACGCACTGCCAAATTACAGAATGGAACTCACTTTGGCGGTGTCTGGCAGAGGAATTAAGGAATGAAGGTGTTTGTGCGCAACACTCAAACCGGGTGGTACTATCAAGGGCCATCCCAGTGGACTCCTGAACAGGGGTCGGCGCAAGACATGGGCCAGGTGGCGCGAGCCGTGGAGCAGATATTCGAGACACGGCTCGAGAACGTGGAGATTCTCCTTTGCTATGACGACCCGCGTTACGACCTGGTGCTGCCTGTGCCGCCTTCGCCCAGTCGGGCTGAGCCTCCCGGGCAAAGCCATTCCTCATGGGGGGACCAACCAGGGAAGACCGGGAAACCGGGACTTCAGCACAAGAAAGGCCCCTTGCTGTGAATAAGTTGTGAATAAGTATTTGCTTCGCGCACTTGCTATTCACTGACTTGTTAACAACTCTGGCGACATGCGGCGGTTGCTCAGGAGTTTAACGACCCACGAGTATTTCGGCCAGGGCTGCTGGACGCCGGACCCGGCACAGGCCCAGAATTTCCCCGATGCAGGCAAAGCTATTGAAACGTGCCTGCGCTACCGCCTGAGCGAGGTGGAACTGGTCCTGCAGCTTGACACTGAGCAACAGGGGTTTTACGACACCCACCTGCGGCTTTTCGACTACGGCCAGGCAGCCTGATCTGCTGAGGGCACTCGCACGGATTGGCGGGTGGCACTTGCGCCGGAACGCGATGGCGGTAACATCCTTGGATGAAACTGCTCCTGGCGTTCATTGCTTACCTGGCCATCGCCGTCGTGCTCGGCTGGGGCATTCTCCTCGCGGTCAAAGGTGAACCGTGGCTGCTGATCGTAGGTTCTCTCACCTACGCGCTGGCATTCGCGAAGCTGGGCTGCTTGCCGAATAAATCCCACTGATGCGAGCCGTCGTCCAGCGGGTCGCCGAGGCCAAAGTCACCATCGCAGGTGTTGTCAAGGGCGCCATCCAGAGGGGTTTGCTCGTGCTGCTGGGGGTGGAAGAAGCCGACACGCCGGCGGACATCGAATGGCTGAGCGGCAAAATTGTGCGGCTGCGGGTATTTGATGACGAGCAGGGCGTGATGAATCGCTCGGTCCAGGAGGCGGCGGGAGACATCCTGCTGGTCAGCCAATTTACCTTGTTTGCCAGCACAAAGAAGGGCAACCGGCCATCCTACAGCCGATCAGCCCGCCCTGATATCGCCGTACCGCTTTATGAGCAGTTCATCCAAAGGCTGACGCAGGACCTTGGCAAGCCGGTCCAGACCGGCGAGTTTGGCGCCGACATGCAGGTGAGCCTCACGAACGACGGACCAGTGACGATCCTTCTGGATACCAAAGCACGGGAGTAGCACCGATGGGTCAGGCTATCTGCAGCGAGATTGCCCTCGGTTCTGAATCCTCGTCCTCCTCGGCCTGGATGCCGTCAGAGAATGCCAGGTAAAGAAACGCGAAGAGGCTGGTCAACGGCAGCAGCAGCAGCACCCCCACCCAGAGGCTCTTGCACCGCGCCTGGGCAATCTTGAACGGCCAGAGAACTGTCGGCACCAGATTCAATAACGGCACAAAGTAAGCCAGGAACCACCACCCCGACATGCCGGCAGCACGCAGCATGGGAATCGTCTGTAGCACCGGCAGCCACACCATGATGCCTCCCGGGTTGCCGGTTTTGCGGCAGATCAACATGCAGCAGTAGCAGTAAAACAGATAGAACAGGAGCATCACCCCCAACACGGCCCAGAGCACCTTCATTCGAATCAGAGCCCGCCAATCCAGTGCCGCGAGCGAACGCTTCTGCGGCTCTTGCCCCAACTGTTGTCCCAGTTGTTGCCCCAGTTGCTGCCCCAGAGCCTTCACCTGCGGCGCGTCAATCTTGGCGATTTCCCGCTTTGCCCAGGCCGCCGCCGAGTTGGTCTGGACCTTCGCGTAACCGAGGTCCTGCTGAACCACTAGCGGCAACTCGGGGATCTTGAGACTGGCCAGACCGCTGTCGTGGTGAATGATGATATAGTTCTTGGCCTTGGTGAAGACTGTCACGTTGCTATACGTCGTTGTCTTCGTTTGGAGCACATCGAAACGCTCCTCAGCCAATACCAGCTTCTCCGAGGACAATGTCCAGGATACCGCCAGCGCACACCACGCCAGCCATCTTGCGGCACAGCGACTAGATCGATAAGTATTCATGCTCACTAAATCACCGGCACCGGGTCAGTTCGGACCAGGCAGCCATGCCGGAGAACCGCACGATTTGTGCCATGAAAACCGCAACCTTCCCCTCCCACAAAGGTGATGAAGAAGGCCATCCCTGGTATCTTGAGGTACTAGGGTCACCCAATGCTGTCAGCCTGGGTTGCGTTCGAATAGGGGGCTAAGTCCGCTGCTTCCATGGAAATGAGAACAAGCCTTGGCCCCAGGCGCTCCCCTTGCCGGTCGGGCGAGTTATCCAGGAAACCGCGCCGGGCAATGCGGCGTCAGTTCTCTTGATCCGGCTAGGGTTTGGGCGGCTCCATCAGGTCTGCCGCGTCCTTGTCGTTGGTCGCTGCCGCCTTTTCTTCCTTCTTAGGTTCCTCTTTCTTCTCAGTCAGGAGCTGGCCCCGCTCTTTGAGCAGCGAATCAACCGTCCAATTGGAAACAAGATAGATCCTCTTGCCGTAGGCTTGCTCCTGGCTCAGCTTGTCCTGGAGCTTCTTCTGGTTGTCCTTGAACTCTTTGTCCAGCTTGTCCTTGTCCTCGGGCTTCTCATCCTTGCCGGGCGTGCGTTCCTGGGGGATTTGCGCCGTGACGGACAAGGTCATCGGCAGGCTATCGTTGGTCTTCTGGCCGAGTTTGATCGCGTAGGTGAAGTTGTCGAAGGTGTCCAGCGTGATCACGGTCGGCTTGTCGAGGCCAACCTCCTCCGGTTTGGTGTCCGCCGGGAGCACGTCGTTGAAGGATGGTGATGAGAGAGCATAGGAGAAGCTGGAGGTCTTGGACGAATCCAGTTTCTCATCAGCCTTGGCATCCGCCAGTTTCCAGTCAGTAGCGTTTTCAGTGTCGCGCGTCACCTTCCAGGAATTGGTTGCCAGCGGATACGTCACAGCAACCGAGCGTATCTTCTCCACCTTGAAGAAGTCCTTGTTGAGCCACTGCTCGGGCTTGGCCTCGATGTTGCTCAACGGATCGGAGACCACAGCCACCGTCTTGGCCGACGTGCCAACCATGACGTAACGGCCATCGGGCCAGCCTTCGCTCTCACCCATTTCGCCCATCGGCGAAGGGCGGCCTTCGGACTTGCGCATGTGGGTTTTCCCGAGCAACAAGGACCGGATCACCTTGCCGGCCTCGTCGCGCAACTCCACCAGCACGGCGGTATTGGTCCCCGGCCCGGGCGGCAGCAGCTTGTAACGGCCCAAGTGGGAAGGACCGATCTCTTCGCTCTGGGCCGCCTTGAGGTCCGCGGCTTTAAGGAGAAGACCGCTGATCTCAGAAAAGTTGGCCGGGTAATCGTTGCGTTGCTTCACGCGCCACAGGTTATCCTTCCTGACCAGATCCAATTGGTTGGTGCCGCCCTTGATCATGATGGACGCGACGTCATTGACCGGCAGTTCGCCCAGGAGCTTTCCGGCCGATCCCTTCCGACCAGCGCCCTGCCAGGCGCTCTGGTTCCGCTGGTGCACGACCAGCCCAAGCACACCCAAAACCACCACCAATGCCAGTAGAATGAAGAGCTGTTTCCGATTCATTTTGCCGAAGTCTTTCTACGGTTAACAATCGCAATAACAATGCCTGTGGCCGTCACCGCCAGGGGGATGGCCAGAATGTTGACCCATTTGAGGCGCGTTTGCAGCGAGACAACTTCCTTGCGCAAGTCCTTCTGCACTTGCTTCAAGCGCTTGCGGGATTCCGCCTCTTCCTTCCGGAGTTTCTCCAGTTCGGTGCGCTGTTCCGGCGACAGGATGAAGCGCTGGTCCTTGTCCTTCTTCTGCGCTTGCAAGTCGTTGATCTTGCGCTGCGCCTCAGCCGCGCTGTCCTCCAGGCGCTTGATCTCGCTTTGGAACTTCACGTTGGCGGCAGCCTCCATCTCTTTCACACGGGTGAAGGGCCGGTTCATGGTGGCCCGGCTGCGCACAGCGATCAAGTTGTTGTCGCCGGTCATCTGTTCGACGATGTTCTGCGCCAGATTCAGATTGGCGTTCATGGCCATTTGCAGCGCGCCAAACGGGCTGTCAATCCGGCGCATCGTGAACGGATCGTAGAGCATATCAGCGTCGCCGAACAGCACCACGGTATTATCGCCCTTGGTCTCCTTGAGCGAATCATCGGCCTTCTTCTCCTCGGCCGGCTTCTCGTCCTTCTTCTCGGCATCGTCCTTCTTCTCCGCGGGAGCGCCGTCAGGAAACGCGGTCTTGAACTTGCCCGTCAGGCGAATCGCCAGGTTATAGTTCACGCCGGACGGCTTGAATTCCTTCATGATACTCTCGCCCGAGAGATTGGCGAGCATGGCGTCCACCAGTTGCGAATCCTTCGAGCTTTGAAGGAGCACGGTCTCCTTCAAGCCCGCCACCGGGGTGCCAGTGAACGCGCCGCTCAACGGCATCCAGATATTGTCAATCTGGCTCGTGGCCACGTCATCCTTGTTGATCGCATCCGCCGTCAGGCCCAGCCAGGCTGGGGCTTCCTGCGGCTCGCCGGCACGCCCGCGCAACTGCATTTTGAACTTCAAGTCAGCCACTACCTTGCCGGTGTCAAACTGGATGCCCCAAGCTTTGAGGAGCTTGTCCAGCGAGGACCCGCCCCCGCCCATGTTCGCCATCATTTGATTCTGCTGGCGGTTGTCGGCCAGGCACTGGGCGTCGAGGAAAGCGATCAGCTTGCCGCCCCGCAGGATGAACTGATCTATGGCGTACTGCGCCTTCTCGGAAATGTCCTTGGGCGCGACGACCACCAGCAGCTTGATCTCTTCGTCAATCTTGTCAACGTCCATACCGACCCGCTGAACGGTGAAGTCGTTCTTCAGCTCGTTGACGATCGCCCATGGCTGGCTGCCTTGCTGCCCCATCTGTTGCATCATGGGATTGGACGGCATGCCGAAGACCGGCAGCGGGCTCATCAGCCCGATGGTCGGCTTCTCCGGATTCGCGGCGCGCACAATGGCGCGCGCCAGATCATATTCGAGCAGTCGCTCGCGATTGGGCGCCAGGAAGGGAATGGACTGGACCTGGTCGGCACACTTTACCGCCAGGCCCAGATAGAACCTGTCGGCGCCCGGCAGCGGTTGCGCCTCGATCCCATCCAGCCGTGCCGAGTCCTCGGCGTCCGAATCCGGTTGCGGGTCGTATTTCTCCACCTTGAGTTTGCCCCCCGCGACTTGCCTGTATTCGGCGACCAGGTCTTCAACCTTCCGCGCATAACCCTTGAGAAACACGGTCTCGGGTGTTGCGCTCTCGCTCTGGGTGCAGTAAAGACGAATCGTTACCGGTGTATCGAGCTTCTTCAAGATCGCCCGGGTCCCGGCAGAAAGCGTGTAGGCCTTCTCCTGGGTCAGGTCCACCCGCGTGCGCGCCGCGCCGGCGATGAAGTTGAACGCAATCAAAATGACCAGCATCACCACGATGCCAGCGGTCGAGTAGAGTATTGTCTGAAGCGATTTCTTTTGCATCGGAGCTCTCCTTCTTAACCCGCGCGATGCGTGCGCAGGATCACACTGGTTGTAAAGAGCGAAAACCCAATGACCGAAAGGAAGAAGAGGATGTCACGGGAATCGAGCACTCCTTTCTGGAATCCATCGAAATGGGTCATCACGCTGAACGACGTGACCAGGTCCACCAACGAAGGCGCAACCTGTTCGAGCACGTTAATGACTGGAGGAAATCCGGCCAGGATCAGGAACAGGCACACCACAAGCGAAATGATGAAGCTGACGACCTGGCTGCGCGTCAGCGCTGAGGTGATGCAACTGATAGCCAGGTAAGCGCCTGCCATAAGCCAACTGCCAATGTAGGCCGTCAGAATGACGCCATTGTCCGGATGGCCCAGGTAATTCACAGTAATCACCACCGGGAAAGTCAACACCAGCGCCAGCGCCAGGAACAGCCACGACGCAAGGAACTTCCCAACGATCGCCTGCCAGGCGGTGATGGGCATCGTTAGCAGCAGCTCAATGGTGCCTACCCGCCGCTCCTCGGCCCACAGCCGCATGCCAACGGCCGGTACCAGGAACAGGTAGAACCACGGGTGCCAGTCAAAGAAAGGCCGCACCAATGAAGCCTCCTGCCGTTCGAAAAAACCGCCCACGAAGAACGTGAAGAAGCCGCACAGCAGCAGGAAGATGACGATGAAAACGTAGGCCAGCGGCGAGGTGAAGTAAGCGCCCAATTCGCGCTTCGTAATGGTCCAAACATTGCGCCAGGCGTTCATTATGCAGCCTCCTTCGCCGTGTCGGGCATGGTGATGCTCCGAAAGACCTCGTCGAGCCGGCCTTCCTCGGTCTGCAGCTGTTCAATCTGCCATTCGCGGGCCGCCTCGCCAATCGCCTGCGCCAGGGCTCCGTTGGCGCCGCTCTTCGGAAAGGCCCGCACCGTCACGCGCCCTTCGGCCTCCTCTACCACCGTCACCCGCTTAACCAGCGGCACCTGATACAACTTGCTGCTAACCGCACTGGCTGCCGCGCCTTTAACCCGCAGCGTCACAGCGCCGGCCCACTCCGACTTCTGCCGAAGTTCCTGCGGCGTGCCATTCGCGACAATCTTGCCCCGATCAATGATGATTGCCCGCGAGCACGCCGCGTCCACTTCCTCCAGGATGTGCGTCGAGAAGATGATCGCCTTCTTCTCTCCCATTCGCCGGATTAACTGCCGCACCTCGTGCTTCTGGTTCGGGTCCAGTCCGTCCGTCGGCTCGTCCAGGACCAGCACGTCGGGATCGTGAACGATGGATTGAGCGAAGCAGGTGCGGTGACGATACCCTTTGGAGAGGGTCTCGACACTTTGGTGCAGCACCGCTTCCAGGAAGCACATCTCCACGACGCGGTTGACGGCTTGCTTCCTGGCATCGCCGCGCAGGCCGCGAATCTCCGCCGCGAAATTGAGAAAGCCATACACCGTCATGTCCGTGTACGCGGGCGCGTTTTCCGGCAGGTAGCCGATCAAACGCCGCGCTTGAATCGGGTGCTCGACGATGTCAAAGCCTCCAACGGTGACCGAACCGCCGGACGGCGGCAGGAAACCTGTGATCATGCGCATGGTGGTGGACTTGCCGGCGCCATTGGGGCCGAGGAAGCCCAGCACCTCGCCACGGTTGATCGCAAACGAGACGTCATCTACCGCCCGCTTGGTCCCGAAAACTTTTGCCAGATTCTGAACCTTAATCATATCGATTCTTCACATTCATCCGAAAACGACCGGTGGAGATAACCTGTTTAGGCCAAAGAGTAAAGTGTCTTCTTCACCAAATCGTAAGCCCTCAATCTGGTAGGGCGCTTTCGCCGAAAGCACCACCGTTTGGCCGCCTCGGCAATACAGCCCTGCCCAGGATTGAGGCCTTACACCAAATCGCCCGCCCGCACAGTTGCAGCCTGCGGGGCCTGTTCGGCAGATTTGGATTAAATTCGGGCATTTCTGTTCAAAAAAACTTAAGGGCAAGTGTGATCCGACGCGGCGAGCCGTCTTCAGCTTCCAGATTCAGGCCTCCGGACCGGCCACTTCCCCTGCCCTACAACCGCTCCCGCCCCGCGTAACCGGCATCCAGTTCGTGCCAAAATTCAACGTCCTCTTCGTCTTTCTCCCAGCACAAAAAGACCTCCTTCCCGCCGATTATAGCCGGGAAATCCACCAAGCCACGCTCAATGTCCTTGACCTGAATATCGCGCCGCCGGAATTCCGCCATTGCTTCCGCCACGTCAGCGATAGCCCTGATCCGCGTGTCCACCAGGTTGCCCCCCAGATCGCAGCCCGGAGACATCAGCCCGCCAATGCGCTGTTCAAGCTTCTCCAATTCGGCGTGCAGTTCGGCAAGCCGTTTCAGCCACTGCCGGATTTCGGGCAGCAGTTTCCGGGCTTCATCCCGAGTGTAGTGTGTTTGGAATTGGTAGGCCATGGAATTCGCATTTCGATGCTGGGCTGCCCTTTCGACTCATTTGGAGCCGCCCGCCTGGATCTTCTTCCGCACTTCCTCACTCGGTTCGATGGATAGAGACTTGCGCCAGGCCTCCCGCGCCTTGTCAATTTGTTTGAGCGCGGCGTAAATGTCACCGAGGTGATCATAGACCGTGGCGTCTGGTTGCTCGATCAACTCCGCCGCCTGCAACGCGTAGGGCAGCGCCTCGCCGGGCTGGCCCTGCTTGAAAAGCACCCATGCCATGCTATCAAGGAATGCCGCGTTCCTCGGTTCCGCCTTGACGGCCTTCTCAATCAATTCGCGTGCCCGTTCAAGTTTCTCCCCGCGCTCCGCCCACATATAGCCAAGATAATTCTGCGCCTCGGCGAAGCCGGGCGCGAGCTGCAGGCACCTCTCGAAGTATTTCTCAGCCTGGGCATAATCTCCCTTCCGCTCACAGGCCGCCCCCAGCCGGAAGTAGAAATCCTCGTTCAATCGGCCCGGGTCCGTGACCTTGGCGATGACCTCGGCGGCCAGAAAATGCCGCGAGGCCTCCGCATACGCCTTCTTCCGGCTGTAGGCTAGCCCGCTGTAATACTCCAGCGCGAAGCTCTGGGCAAACTTCTGCCGCGCCTTTTCCAGCGTCGCCAGGGCCTCACCGACCTTGTCTAACTCAATTTGCGCCAGCGCCAGGTAATAGTAGGCAGGTTCCTGGTCGGGGCGCAGCACCAGCATCTTGCTGAAATGGTCGGCAGCTTCCGCCGGCTTCTTGTCCTCCAGCGCCATGCGGCCCAGGTAATAGTATGCTTGCGGATTGGTCGGGTCATCGCGCAAAATAGCTTGGAGCTGTTCGCTCGCCCGCTGGTGGTCGCTGCCGTGCAGGTAGATGGAAGCCAAATTGGCCCGCACCCGCTCCTCCACCAGCGGCAAGTCCGGCGGGTCCTTCAGCACTTCGAGATAAAACTGCGCGGCCTGATCTGATTCACCCAACAGGTTGAAGCCATCCGCCAGCTTGAGGCGCGACAGCGGGGTGCCGGGCCCCAGCCTGGCCGCGCGGTTAAGCAACTCCAGCGCCTTGGCGTTAGCATCTGACCGTTGCGTTGGCGCTTGCAGTCCAACTGCCGCGCAGAGTTCGGCTGCGCCGATCAGAAAGTCAGCTTCCGCGTCTGGTTGCTGTGCGGCCTCCGACAGCACTTGCAGCGCTTCCACTGGTTGCTTCTTCCCGAGGTAAACCTGGCACAGGTTTTGGTAGCCGGTCAGCGAAGCGGGCGATTTCTCGATCGCCTGACGGTTGGCGGCGAGAGCCTCATCGGGCTCATCGAGTTGTGCGTAAATCAAGCCCAGGCGCCCATAAATCTCGCCCGATGCATTGGGCCGCTGGGCCGCGCGTGTCACCAATTCGAGGGCTTTCTGCGGCTGCTTGTTCCGCAGCAGCCGGGCGGAGACTTCCAGCATGAGCGTTTCGTCGTCGGGGTCCAGCAGTGCCGCCTCGTAGTAATCCTCATCCGCTTCGGCCGAGTTTCCGTCCACCTCGTGTATGACGCCAGCGGCGTAACGGGCGTGCGCCCGGGCCAATCGCTCGGCCGCTTTGCTGTCCACCTGTTCGCGTTCCGAGACATCCTGGGCCTGGCCATCGGGCCTGCCGGGCTGCCGCGTGGGCACGGAGCCGCATCCAGCCACCAGCATGCTGCTCGCAGCCACGGCCGCCCACAGATTCCAATGACGGCAAAGCATACGGTAAAACGCCACCCGCCCCGTTCCGGCAGCGGGTGGCGCTGAATCGGCAACTCGGCGGCCCCGCAGGGCCTCCGCGCTATTTCTGCCAGGTGCGCTTCTTGTGACGATGCGCCCTCAGCTTCTTGCGCCGTTTATGCTTATTGATCTTCGCTTTCCGTCGTTTCTTCAATGAGCCCATAGGCAGTATGTTTGATTCTATTACCGCTGGCCGACCGTATGCAAGCCGCAGGTGGCGCCCGCGCCGGCCCGCAACTTCCTGCGCAACCCAGCCGATCATGCCATCGGCCATACCGTGCGGGATGTCGGCACCAAGGTCAAGCCTGCTGGCAATAGCACCGGAAAGCCGGAAGGCGAACTATCGCCACGGCAGCACCCGGGGCAGTTAATGCCCGCCCCGTTCTGCAACGCTGGCGGCTCAGCGCTTCTCCAACTCCAGCAGGGTCACGGAATTCGGCTGCAGGACTTGCTGCCAGGTGAACGCTGGCTGGTTGTTCTCGCCGGTCCGGCTGACAGCAAGCTCGGCTTTGCTCTGGTCGTTCCAGGCGTTGCTATGAGTGGCGTCCACCGTGGATTCCCGCCAGCGACCGGCTTTCAGGGCCGTGGGGAGCGGGTCAAGGCGAAGGCGGACGGTCCGCCGTAACGGGTAGCGGTCGCGGAAGTTCACCAGGACAATCGCCAGGCGAGCTTGCCCGGCGTCCCAGGCGGCGGCGGCGGAGACATCATCGTCGGTGCCCGTGACGCGAAGCCAGTTGCCACGCAGGCCGTTGAAGACCTTGGCGACGTTATAGGAGGCCTTGGGCAAATTATCCTTCATCAGCAGGCTGTAATCGCCGCGGAAGCCAAGGTCGCCCTGCTTGACATAGAAGAAGCACGGGCGGTCAATGCCCGCGGGGAGGAAGGCCCGGGTGATGGAGTTGGCGCACCAGGCGGCACCCAGCTCGTGGTCTTGCGGCCGGTCCGCCCACCAGGCTTCGTTCCATTCAGTGATCATGAAGGATGCGACCGTGCGCTTCAGCTCAGGGAAATCGGCCAGGTAGGTGCGAAAGGCTTCTGCTTCCTTGACGATGATCTCGGGCGGCTGGAAGTACTCATGCCAGCTCACAAAATCGAGAGGCAACTTCTGTTGCTGGCACCAGAGCATCAGGCCGCGAGCAAAGCCTTTGCCATGCTGACAATGGCCGTGCTCCGAGTTCTCGAACGGGCCACTGGCAAGGGCGGGGCCGCCGATCTTCGCCTGCGGATCCGCGCGCCGCACGCCGCGGGCAGTGGCGCGGTAAAGCTTGCAGTAAGCCTCGAAGCGGCGAACGACTCCGTGGTCCGTCTGCTCCTTGCCCAGCGCCGTGTTGTAGAGTTGCTGGAAGGCGTCGCTGCCGGTGTCCTCGGGACCGGGCTTGAGCCAGCCGGTGTTGACCTCGTTCCACACCTCCCAGAAGGGGATGCGTTTACCGCGTTGCAGACTGCGCTGGGCAGCCTGGAAGCATAGCTCCTCCCAGGCGGCGTAATCCCGGGGCGCGCTCTGGCGCTCGCCGTTGGGCACGGCGTCGAGGACTTGCGGCATGTAGGAAACAGCCATTATGGGGTCCGCGCCGATCTTGTTGATGAAGTCCACGCGGCGGTCGAAGTCCGACCAGTCATAGACCAGGTTGGTCCCCTGCCCTGTCTTGAGAACGCCGGTGAAGACGTTGTCCATGCGGAACCATCTGAAGCCGCCCTCCTTGAGCTTGCGCGCCGTCGCGTCCTCGTAGTCTGACACGCCGCCACCCTGGCTGAGGCCGACAATACCATCGGGGACCTTGCCTGCCGGATGCTGCGCGTCAACCGTCAGAACCAGTGGCTCTTTGGCGCGCCAGGAATCAATGATCACCCAGTTGGCCTGGTCAAACCTGTCGCCACCTTGGACGTGCGCATACACCTGGATGGCGACGCGCACCCTGGCGCCAGGCGCGGCAGCTTCGCTCAGAATGAGGAGGGCGGGATGATCGTTGTCGAAGCGAGCCTGCAGGACGTCGTTGACCCAGGCCTCGCCGCCGTCGGCGCAGTTGATCTGCAGGCCCACCACCTTGCCGGCGGTGGCTTCGTTGCCGATGTGGCCGGGAATCTCCAACTCGGCCACCAGCCAGCGGAACTTCTGGTCGTCGGGACAGGCGTCGCCGAGTTTAATGGGAGTGCCTTCGGAGAAATTCCTGGGGGGCTGCGTTTGGCGCTGGTCGCTGGGTGACAGAACACGCCACTGCGCCGAAGCAGTAATGGCAATTGTCAGGAGCGCGGCGGTGCACAAGGAGCGAACCATCGGTCGCAGCAATTCAACGACACCCCGCAGTCGAACACAGACAGGCCACATTCCAGGTTACTTGCCACCCACCTTGGTCTTGGCCTGGTCGCCGAGTTCCTTGGCGCGTTTGGCCAGGTCGGCGTTGGCTGTCGAGCCGCACACCTTGTCGAGCACCTCGGCGAGCCGGGGCGCCAGCTTCGCCGCATCCGCGCTTTTCAACAGCATGTCGGAAACATTCACCGCGGCCGTGGCGGCCTCTTCCTTTGTGCCCGGTTCGTCCAGATGCGGCGCGACCAGGTCGAACGCCTCGACGGAGGCAATGCCGCCCAAGGCAGCCAGCAGCAGCCTTTTCTCCTCGTCCTTCTGGGTCAAAGCCGCCGCCTCGCGGCACATCGCCAGGCGCTTGTCCACCGGCAGGTCGGCCTGCCCCGCCAGGCGCAGGTAACCGCGCAGGCAAATCATCTTGTCGGTCGGGTTAGAGGCGGCCTTTGCTGCCTCAAGCAGGTGCGGCGCGGCGTCAGCGGTGCTCCAGGCGCCCAGCGCGCGAATAGCGGTGGCGCGCACCTCGGTGTTGGGATGCTGGACGGCTCCCCGAACGGCTTTGAGAGCCTTTTCGCCTCCGACTGCTCCCAGCACGCGAACCAGGGCGCACTGTTGGGCAGGCGGGGCTTGCGTCAAGCGGCCTTCGACCTGGCTGACGCACGAAGCAGGATCCTGCGCCCTCAAGCAGGCAGCGCTAAGGGCCTGCTCGGCCGCCTCCAGGTCTTCGGAACTCGCCGCCCGAACCAAGAGGTCAAGCAAGCGCGGGACTTCGGCCGATCCGGCCAGTTCGCCGAGCCTCTTGGTGGCAGCAACGCGCAGCTTGAGGTCCGGTCCGCCCGCGGCATCGAATAGAGCGGGAATGGCCGCAGTCATGCGCCGCCGCGCGATGAGGTCCAAAGCGCTGGCGCGGCGCGCGGCTGGACCGTCCGCAAGCATCTTGATGATGGCGGCGTCCGCGTCCTTGCCGGGGAGGCCGCCCAGGCTTTCCTGGGCCGCTGCGGCGATGTCCTTGTCTGGATCATCCATCAACTCCACAAATACTGGCAGCGCCGAGGCATCGCCGAATTGAGCAATGGCACGAACGGCTGCCAGCCGGGCGCTCTTGTCCCCGCTCCGGGCGGCGGCGAACAGGGCGGGCAACGCCGCGGCGTCGCCCCGCTGGGCAAGGGTCTGCATCAACAGAATTTGGCGTTCGGCCGGGATTGTTGGCAGCTCGCCGGCCAGAAGTCGCGTGACCTCCGGGCCCGGCATCTCCTGCGCGCTGCGAACCGCGGCGGAGAAAAGCGCGAAATTGCTGTCCCGCAATGTTGCCTTTAGCAGCGGCAGGCCATCCGTCTGTCGCGTAAGAATGGCCCCACGCACGGCCGCGGTGCGCACCTGGTGCGGCGCCGCTGTGGCACGCAGACGATCGTAAATCGCCACCGCCTGCTTGCGATTGCCCTTGCCTGCCTGCGTTTCCGCGCAGCGAAGCAGCCCCTCGCACAACGCGAGCTGGTTGGCGGCGGAGACAGCCGGCAAGGCATCCAGGAGCGCTTTGCCGGCGGCAGGAGTGCCGATGCTGCCCAGGGACCTTGCCGCGGCCTGGGCCACGTCGTTGTCGGGAGCCTGGAGCAGCTTGGTCAGGAGCTTTACGGCCTTAGGATCGCGGCGCACGCCAATGCTGCCGACGACGCCAGCGAGCAGGCGGCCCTGGAGTTTGCCAGCCGCGTCGCGCAACGCTTTGTCCACCGAGGAGCCGGGGATCGGCTCCAAACCGTAGCGGGCCATATGGGAAAGCTGTTCGTCCGACAGCAGCGCAGCCAGCGGCGCCACGGCGTCACTGGTGCCGATGCGGGCCAGCTCGCGGCAGGCGTCCGCCTTCTCCTTCTGAGTGGCGCCAGACTCCAGGACGGCAACTTGCTTCTTAACCAGCTCTTTAGTCGTAAGCGGGGCGCTTTCTGCCAGGCAGGCAGTCGCACAGGCGATGGTCAGGGTGAGGGTCAGGGAATGACGAATGAGATGCATAGTTGTTATAATTGGAAATTACGCAGATTCGATTATCCAAGGCTCCCGCATCGCGCGGGAGCGGAGGCGGTTGGCCTCCGGGTCGTTGATGAACTCCTCTTTCACAGGGTCATACTTCATGTCGCGCTTGAGCCACATGCAGATGTTGGCGGCGTGCACGGTGGACATGGAGCGGTGCATGACTTCGGGATTGGCCACCGTGGGACGGCGCGACTTGATGCAGTCAAACAAGTTCCGCACATGGCTCATCGGGCGGCCCGTGCGCGCCATGTAATCCTTGACCAGCTTGGAGAAGTCGGCCAGCAGCGCGGGCGATGAGGCTTCCGGCTTGGAGTAGCCGTCGGCCACTGCCACCCACCCTTCCGAGCCCTCGTAGCGGACCCCGCACGAGCCGTGCCACCACTGCTCGCCGCGGGATAGAATCATCTTCACGCCGTTGGGAAAGACGGTAACCATGCCATCGCCCGTGGGGTTGTTGACGTAGCCGTAACGGACCGCAGAGGTATCCGCAGCCCCCATCGCGACTTGGCATTGCCCGAAGGTGTGGGCGCCCCACTCGCCGATGCAGCTGGTGTGAAAATCATAGTAGCCACGCCAGCCGCCGCGCGTGTAGGCGGCATTGTAAGGCCGCCAGGGACACGGCCCCAGCCACTGGTCCCAGTCCACCTCATCCTTAGCCGGCTCGGGTTCGGCGGGCAGCCAATCGAATTTCATCTCGGCGGCATCCCACGGCGCGATATGCGCCCGAACCGTGTGCACCCGCCCCAGCCGGCCGGTGCGGAGCAGCTCGTTGGCGAAGGTGAAGTTGTCCTCGCTGAGCCGCTGCAGGCCGGTTTGGTAGATGCGCCCGTAGCGCCGCGCCGTCGCGACGACCGCCTGCCCCTCGGCGATGGTCATCGAAGACGGCTTTTCGGAATAGACATCCTTGCCCGCGCGCATCGCCATGACGGAGGCGGTCGCATGCCAGCGGTCCCCCGTCGCGATAAGCACCGCGTCAATGTCCGTGCGCCGGGCCAGAAAGTCGCGCATGTCGCGATACATCGCACAATCCTTGTTGCCATACTGCTCGTCCACCAGCCGCTTGATGGCCTCGCGCTGGGACTTCTTCGCATCGCAGATGGCGACGAACTGCACATCCTTCTCCGGCAGCATCCACTTTAAGACCCCGGTGCCTCGCCCGCCAACGCCCAGCCCCCCAAGCACAATCCGCTCGCTCGGCGGCACCAATCCATTCCGCCCCAGCGCCGAGGCCGGGATGAACCAGGGCGCGGCCACCGCACCACCGGCGACCACAGCGCGCCGAAGAAAATCCCGGCGGGTTAAGCCTGCCCCCCAGGAGCTACTGGGGGACAGACCGGACGGCCCAGTTGAAGGAGAAGGCTTCTGCTTAGACATTAGCGGAGCCTAACAGCCTCGCTCCGCCAGACGCAAAACTTTTCCCACTGCTGGCGTAATCCCTCAGTCAGCCACGGCCGCTTCGTCGAGGCGGCCAAACGGTGGGCCACTCTACGCAAACCAGGCGGTCGAATCGGTTACCGGCCGGAATCCGCCCCCGCTGCCCACGCCAGTCACACCGAATACTCACCGTATACTCACCGTATCATCACCGTGGATACAGCCTTGACATCCGAGGTAAATTCCAGCGTACACCGCTGTCGTTACGCAACTTACACGAATTCGGGCCCGGAATGGGCGCTCTTTACAGCACCATCCATGCAAACCACTGCAACGATTCAACTTGCACAGCCTCTGGCACCGATTGGTCCCCGCGCTGCCCAGCAGTCCTGCCGGACAAAGTCCGACACGAGAAAGGAGTTGAGGCGGGAGCCGCTTTCCCCTAATAGATATTCAAACGATAAAGCAAACGATCATGAACTTCACACGCCGTAATTTCCTCAAGGCGACCGCCATGGGCGCCGCTGCACTCACCTTTGACGCTCGCATCTGGAGCCGGGCCGCCGGCGCGAACGGCGACATCCGGGTTGCGCAGGTTGGCCTCCGGAGCCAGGGTGCCGGTCACATCAAGACCTTAAGCAAGTTGAAAGGCGTGCGCCTCGTGGCCCTCTGCGACGTGGACCGGCATGTGCTCGATGCCAAAGCCCAGGAACTGGGTGGCGGAATCCAGACCTACACCGACATCCGCAAGCTGCTTGAAAACAAGGACGTGGACGCCATTTCCATCGCCACGCCAAACCATTGGCACGCCCTGGGAACTGTTTGGGCGTGTCAGGCGGGCAAGGACGTCTATGTGGAGAAGCCCGCATCGCACAACATGTTCGAGGGCCGGCAAATGGTCGAGGCGGCCCGCAAGTACAAACGCATCGTCCAGTGCGGCACACAGTGCCGTTCTTCAGCGGGACTGCAGCAAGCCGTGGAATACGTGCGCGGCGGCAGTCTGGGCAAGATCGTCCTCGCCCGCGGCTTCTGCTACAAAGCCCGCAAGAGCATTGGCCTGGTGGACGGCCCGCAACCCGTGCCCGATTACATTGATTACGACCTCTGGTGCGGCCCGGCTCCGAAAGACCCCCCGCGCCGCAACACCAGTTTTGGCACGATCCACTACGATTGGCACTGGTTCTGGAACTACGGCAACGGCGACTACGGCAACCAGGCCCCGCACCAGGTGGACATCGCGCGCTGGTTCCTGGGCGAAACGGCCATCGCGCCTTTCTCCCTCGCCGTCGGAGGACGCCTGGGCTACCGGGACTCCGCGGAAACGCCCAACACCCTCGTCGTCTATCACGGCTACAAAACGCCGCTCTTGTTCGAGGTGCGCGGCCTGCCGCAGGACAAAGCGTCCCAGGAGCAAGGTTGGAACATGGACAAATACAAGGGCGTGGGCGTGGGCAACGTCATCGAGTGCGAACAGGGTTACGTCGTGGTCCCCAGCTACACCGAGGCCATCGTTTATGACAAGTATAACAAGGAAATCACCCGCTTCACTGGCAAGCGGAGGAGCAATGTCCCGGACCTGAAGACCCCAGTCGGGCTGACAGCCGAATCCGGCGGCCACCATGGCAACTGGATCGCCGCAGTCCGGAGCCGGAGAAGCAAAGACCTGCACGCGGAGATCCTGGAGGGCCATCTTTCGGCCGGCCTCGTCCACACCGGAAACATCTCCTACCGCCTCGGCGCGCGAAAGGCGCCGGGCGAAATCAAGGAAGCGCTCGCCGACAACCGGAGCCTGACCGAAGCCTACAACCGCATGGCCGGCCACCTGGACGCCAACGGCGTGGACATCACCAAAGACAATGTGCAGCTGGGCATGCCGCTGAAGTTCGATCCCCGGAAGGAGCGCTTCGTGGACAACGCACAGGCCAACGAACTGCTCAGCCGCAATTACCGCCCGCCGTTTGTCGTTCCGGCCAAGGTCTGATTCAGGTCCCGCCGCCGCCGCCGGCGCGTCTCAGAGCCTGTTTGAAAATGCCAGTCTAACGCCGGGTGTGGACACCCGGCCTGCAGGGAATCGGCGAAAAGGCGCCATCCTGTGGGCCCGGACCCCTGACCGGGCGAATTCTCAAACAAGGTCTCAGCCCTTCGACGGCTGCGGGTGCACCCACGGAGCACGGTAGGGCCGCTCCAAGAGCCGGTTGGCTTCATCGTCGCCGATGATCCTGCCCGCGGCGGCATCCCACGCGAAGCTGCGGCCCAATTTCATGGACAGGTTTGCCAGGATGCACGCGGTGCTTGAAATGTAGCCTTGCTCGATGTCCGCAACCGGCTTGCCGCGGGACGCAATGGCGGCCAGGAAGTCTCTCATGTGGCCACGAATCGCAGGGGCGACTTGCTTCTCCAGGTCCTTCTCGTCGCGGTCCTCGGGATACTGGTCGAACTCCATCGTGACCTCGCGATGGACGGGCTGGCCGTTGCCGGTGGGCGCGAACGTGTAGCTGTTGATGCTCGCCTTCAGGTTGCCCTTGTCCCCCCAGAACGTAACACCCCAAGGGTAACGCGGGTCCGGTGACTGGCCCCAGCGGCGGTGCTGCCAGACCACCTGCAGGTCGCCGAAGTCGAACACAGCCGTCTGCGTGTCCGCGATGTTGGCCTTGCGGCCCTTTCTCATGATGATGCCGCCGGAGGAACTGACCGTCCGGGGCGAGCCCAGGTCGAGCATCCAGCGGGCGGCGTCAAGCATGTGGATGCACAGGTCGCCCACGGTGCCGTTGCCATACTCCATGAACGAGCGCCAGCCGCGGGGATGCTTCATGCGGTTGTAGGGCCGCATGGGGGCCGGGCCAGTCCACATCTCCCAGTCGAGGTGGTCGGGCGGATCGCTGTCCTCCGGGTCAGGCCCGGCACCGCCGCCGTAATAGCTGTAGATTTCCACCAGGCCCACCTTGCCCAGCTTCCCCTCGCGGATGATGGTGTCCCGCGCTTCGATCAGGTGCGGCGTGCTGCGGCGCTGGGTGCCCACCTGCACCACCCGCCCGTGCTTGCGCGCGGCGGCCAGCATGGCTTGCCCCTCGATGATGTCCACGCTGATCGGCTTTTGCACATAGACGTCCGCCCCCGCCTCGACCGCGGCAATCATCGGCAGCGCGTGCCAATGGTCGGGCGTGGCGATCAGGACAATGTCCAGGTCCTGCTCGCGGAGCATCTGCCGGTAGTCATGGTAGGTGCGAGGCTTCTTTTTCGAGGCTTGGCGCGAGGCGACAATGTCCGCCGCGCCGGCCAGCATCCGTTGGTCCACGTCGCAGAGCGAGACGACCTCGACCGGGGCCACCTGGATCAGGCGCAGCAAGTCGCACTTGCCGTACCAGCCGCAGCCGATGAGGCCAACGCGCTTCCGCTGCTCGGCGAACTCAGCGGCATAACTGCCGAGGGCGGACAACGCCAATCCCGCCGCGCCAGCCTGGAGGAATTCCCTTCGGTTCATGCGGGTCGTTTTACGGCCAACCACACCCCAGCGCAAGCCCTGACTCCCCTGCCGCCCGCGAGCGTGCTCCGTTAGCCTGAAACAGGACTAGCCTCGAACCAGCACGGCCTTGTTGGTCTTGAGGTATTTCTCCACGGCCTTCTTGTTGGAAAGCGACATGGGCGTGCGCTTGGCGTCGCGCTTGATGAGCTTGTAATGAACGAGGTGTTTGCCGACGAGGTCAACGTGCAGGTCGGAATCCTCCATGCGCCAGACCTGGCCGGTAGCCAGCGGCGGGGCAGAAACTCGACTCTTCTGGCGCATAACTTTCAAGCGCTCAGGATGCCAGACCGATCCGGCGAAGGCAATGCAAATTGACGCAATCTGACACCCTGCAAATCTGGTTGAATAATCGCCCGCCAGCGGCCAAGCTGCCGCCATGCAATCTGTGTTTACAGGTCCGGTCTTTGTGGTGCGGGATAATATAGACACTGACCAGATCATCCCGGCGCAATACCTGAATCTTGTGCCAACGATACCCGAGGAGTACGAGAAGCTGGGCGCTTACGCGTTTGCCGGCCTGCCCGAATCGGCGTACCCGGAGCGCTACGTGCAGGAAGGCCAGCTCGACAGCGATTACCCGATCGTGGTGGCGGGTCGCAACTTCGGTTGCGGCAGCTCCCGCGAGCACGCGCCCATCGCCCTGGGCTCCGCGGGCTGCAAGGTGGTCCTCGCGCAGAGTTTCGCGCGCATCTTCTTCCGCAACTCCGTCGCAACCGGGGAACTCTACCCCTGCGAAACCGTCGAGCGGCTTTGCGACGTGTTGAAGACCGGCGAAGTGGCCACCGTGGACCTGAACGCCAGCACGGTGACCATCAAGAGCACGGGCCAGGTTTGCCAGCTCAAGCCACTGGGCGATGTGCGCCCGGTAGTGGACGCCGGGGGGCTGTTCAATTACGCCCGCAAGACGGGGATGATCCCCAAGTGACGCGGGCTAACTACAGGTCCCGGAGATGGCCGGTCAGTAAATCTCCACGTCCTTGGTCACCGCCGGCGTGCCGTGACTGGCGGCCAGCTCCAGCGATTTCTTCGGGCACACCTCCACGCAGCAGCCGCACGTGATGCACAGCAAGCGGTCGATCGCCCACTCCTTCCTAGCGCGGTTTACCACCAGCGCGCCGGTGGGGCACTTCTTGGCGCAGACGTTGCAATAGACGCAGGTGTCTTTGGTGAAGACCAGCCACCCGCGGGAGCCGGCCAGCTCGCGCCGCGGCTCAAAGGGGTAGCGGCTCGTCGGCGGTTTGGTCAGCGCCCACTTGAGGGCCAGCCGGGACATTTCGAAATAGGCCATAAGATCACCGTTCGGTGCAACTGATACAGGGGTCAATGGTGAGCACCAGCACCGGCACGTCCGCCAGCTCGCAGCCCTGCAGCATCTTCACCAGGGCCGGCAGGTTGGCAAACGTGGGCGTGCGCACGCGAAAGCGCTGGATGTGCTTCGTGCCGTCCGCTTTCACACAATACGCCACCTCGCCCCGCGGCTGCTCGGTGCGCGCGATGAACTCACCGTTGGGATTGCCCGCCACCTTCACCGCGATCTCCCCCGCCGGCATCCGCGCGACGGCCTCGCGGATCAGATTGATGGATTGGAACAGCTCGTCGCATCGGACGGCGCAGCGGGCGTAGGAGTCGCCGTCCGTGTGCGTGACCGGCTCGACGGGCAGATCCTTGAAAGCGGCGTAGCCCAACTGGCGCATGTCCTGGGCCACCCCGCTGGCGCGCGAGGTCGGGCCGACGCACCCCAGGTCGCGGGCGTCCTGACGCGTTAACACGCCCACTCCGCAGAGGCGGCTTTTGACGGAATCGTCGCGGATGAAGACCTTGGTAAGGTCACGGAGGTCCGCCTCGATCTGGCCCAGGTCCGCCAGCATGGCCTGGAGGCCGGCGGCGTCAATGTCCCGCCGTACGCCGCCGATTTTGCAGGAGCCGAAGATGACGCGTCCGCCGGCCGTGGCCTCGATGATATTGAGGACGCGCTCGCGCACGCGCCAGGAATGCATGAACAGGCTTTCAAAGCCCACGGCGTCCGCCATGAGCCCCAGCCAGAGCAGATGGCTGTGCAGCCGGGAGAGCTCGCCCCAGATCGTCCGGAGGTAAAGGGCGCGCGGCGGCACCGCCACGTTCATGATCGTTTCCACCGCCTGGCAGTAGGTCTGGCCATGAATAAAGCTGCAAATGCCGCAGATGCGCTCCGCGACATAGACAAACTCGACATAGTCCTTCTTCTCGACCAGCTTCTCCAGGCCGCGGTGAATGAAGCCGATGGAGGGGCGCGCCTCGACTACTCTTTCGTCCTCGACCACCAGGTCGAGGTGGATAGGCTCGGGCAGCACCGGGTGTTGCGGACCAAAGGGTATGATCGTGCGGGCCATGGCGTGCGGGTCAGTGTTTGGCGGCTGCGGGGGGAGGGTTGGCGACTGGAGGCGCGGCCGCAGGCTTTGCCACGGGGACTTTGGTCGTGCCGAACGGGAACTTGACCGCGGTCTCGTAGAAGTGGCCATGGAAATCCACCGCCATGCCGTCCACCTGGACGCCGAACAGGTCGTGGACCTCGTTTTCATAGACAAACGCGCACCAGTAAATCCCGCTGATGCTCGGCACCCGGGCCGCCGTGGCCGGCAGGTGCAGGCGCAGATTGGCCAGGCGGCTGTCGCGATCGAAGCTGTAGGTCAGCTCGATTTGCTCCGGCAGGCGCGTGGCACCGATCTGCACCAGCCGGTATCCTTGTTTGTGCATTGTGCCTGCCCGCTCCAGGAGGGCCGACACGGGTATGATCTCAAAAGTCTGGGCTGGTCCGTTGCTCATTTTACGTTTTTGGTTGTTGCGGGCGCCGGCGCGCGCTCCTTTTGCAGGAACACCCAGTTGATGTGGGGCGTGAAGGGCTCAGTCCGCAAAACCTGGTAGCCGGTGTGGGTGAGCTGGAAGAGGTTGCGCTTGCTTTGATGGCCCGTCTTCGCCTCGAAGCGTTGAACGTCGGGAAAGGCATTTTCAATCTCTCGCAGCAGCCGCCGGCCGATGCCCCGGCCTCGAAAATAGGGGTGGACAATCACCCGGCGGATGTAGGCGGTGGCACCGATGGCGAAGCCGCGCACGGAGCCGATGATCTTGCCGTTGACCACGGCCTTGAGAAAGACAATTTGGTCCGCGTCCGGGTGGGTGTCTTCCGCCGCCGGGGCATGGGCCAGGACCGCCACCCGCTCGGGCGTGCGCTCGAAGTCGGCCAACAGGTCGGCCAGGGTCTGTTGCAGTGGGGGCAAACTGTCGTCCCCATACAGCTCCGCCTCGCTCTGGTAGGCGATCTTTTGCAGGGCCAGAATCTCCGGCGCATCGCTCTTGTCGGCCCGCAGGTAGAGGGTTTGGTCGAGGCTGTTGGCCAGGGCCTTCATTTCGCGGTGCTTGGCCTCCAGCACGGCCAAGGCTTTGACCACGCCGTCAATGATGGCCTCCGGCCGCGCGGCGCAACCGGGCACGTAAACGTCCACCGGGATGACGCTATCCACCCCGCCCGAGACGTTGTAGCAATCCCGGAAGATGCCGCCGCTGCAGGCGCAGATGCCCACCGCGACCACGACTTTGGGCTCGGGCAACTGGTGGTAGATGTTGCGGATGACCGCCTGGCTTTGCGGGTTGACGGCTCCGGTGACCAGGAAGATGTCCGCGTGCTTGGGGTTGCCCATGTTAACGACCCCCAGGCGCTCGACGTCGAAGAGCGGCGTCAGGCAGGCCAGCGTCTCGATGTCGCACCCGTTGCAGCTCGAGGCGTCGTAGTGGATGATCCAGGGTGATTTTTTGATGCCGTGCATGTCAGTTCGTGTCTTCGCCTACAGGTGCCGCAGCCAGGAAAGCACCAGGATATTGCCAAAGCCCAGCACCAGCGCCACGACCCACGCGCTGCGGAGGGCGGTTTGCCATTTGAGCCGGGCAAACACGTTGTCCACCAGGATCACGAACCCGAACACCGCCAGCGACACCAGCACCCCGAGCAGCGGGGAGGCGGCGAAGAAGAGGTAAACCCAGCCCAGCAGGAACACCGTCTCATACCAGTGCGCGATCTCGATCATCGCCAGCGCCCGCCCCGAGAATTCGGTCGTGAGGCCGCGCACCAGCTCCTGGTGGGCGTGGTGCGAGCTGGAGAGGTCGAACGGCGATTTGCGGAACTTGATCTCCAGCGTGTAGAGGAAGCCCAGGAAAATGCCGGGCAACGCCAGCACCAGGAGCGTGGGATGGGCGGCGATGTCGTGCACGTAGAAGCTCCGGGTGACCAGGTACATCCCGATGGCGGTCAACAGCACCATTGGCTCGTAGGCCATTAACTGGATGAGCTCCCGCTGCGCGCCGACAAAGCTGTAGGGCGAGCTGGCTTTGCAGGCAGCCAGCACGAAGAAGATGGCCGCCAGCGTCAGCGCAAAAATCACCAGCAGCAGGTCCGACCCGGCGAAGAACAGCGCCCCGGTGAAGATCACCAGCAGCAGGAAAAAGAAGATGTAGAAGTTCTGCGAGCGGCGGACGACGACGTTTTCCTTTTGCCACAGCTTCAGCACATCGTAGAACGGCTGGAGCAGGGGCGGACCGCGCCGCGCCTGCATGCGCGCCGAGAGGCGCCGGTCCCACCCGGCCAGCAGGCCGCCCAGCAGGGGCGCCCCCACCAGGAAGATGATGAGTCGAAGCCAGGGGCTCATAGCATCGGCCACACGGCCGCGGCCGCCAGGAGCACCAGCAGGGCCGCGGCGCAAATCACGCCGCCGCGCGCCAGCCACGCCTCGCTCAACAGGCCGTGCAGGTGGTAGTTGTTGGTCGCCACGTCATGCTCGGTGTTGCCCGCGCCCAGGAAGCGCGTGCTGCTGTGCAGGTTGGCCCCGCCCAGGTAGGCGTCTGTGACCCGGACCCCGCGCCCGTAGTTGATGAAGCTGAGCGGGAAGAGCAGAATCATCACCATCATAATGGTCATGATGACCACGTTGCCGTGGGTCAACACGCCGCATTGCCCGTAAACGGACACCACGTAGGGCTGGATGAGCCAGGCCGAGATGAGCGGAAACAGCAGGCAGGCCAGGGCCGTGACCACGGACAGGCCGGACAGCGCGATGTTCTGGCCCAGGGCCAGCGTTTGCGCGACCGCTTGCCGGGGCCGCTGGACCTCGAGCAGTTTGCCGATCCACTTGACCCAGAAGAACAGCGTGGCCGCGCTGCCGAAGACTAGGAAGATGGAGAGGGACGGGGCGGCGTCCACTACCGCTTTGAGCACGGCCCATTTGCTGATCAGCATGCCGAAGGGGGCCAGGAACATGCCCGCCATCCCCAACTGCATCATCACCGCCACCCGCGGCATGTTCAGAACCAGGCCGCTCATCGCCTCGATGTCGCGGCTGTGCAGGCGGTGCTCCACCACCCCGACGCAGAGGAAGAGCAGGCACTTGGCCGCCGCGTGGAAAATGATCAGCAGGATGCCCGCCCACACCGCCTCGTGCGTTCCGATGCCGCCGCACAGCACGATCAAGCCCAGATTGGCGATGGTGGACCACGCCAGCACCTTCTTTGCGTCGCTGGTGGTGATGGCGGCCAGGGAGCCCGCCAGGAACGTCACCGCGCCCACCAGGGCCACCAGGTAACCCACCGCCGTCCCGGTGACCACCGGCGCCATGCGCAGCACCAGGTAAACGCCGGCTTTGACCATCGTGCTGGAGTGCAGCAGGGCGGAGATGGGCGTGGGCGCGACCATGGCGCCGAGCAGCCAGCTTGAGAAGGGCAGTTGCGCCGACTTGGTGATGCCCGCGAAACAGAGCAGCGCGGCCGGCAGCAGGGCCAGCGAATGTTGGGAGCCGGCGAGCGTCCGCAGCTCGATGCTCCCGCTTTGGCGCGCAAACCAGGCGATCGCCAGCGCGAACCCCAGCCCCCCGGCCAGGTTCATCACCAGCGCCCGCAGGGCGTTGGCCCGCGCCTCTTGCGTCCCCGTGTAGCCGATCAGCAGGAAGGAGCACAGCGTCGTGATTTCCCAGAACAGGAACAGCCAGAGCAGGTTGTTGCTGAAGATGAGGCCGAACATGGCGCCCGTGAAGATGAACAGCAGCCCGAAGAACAGCGGCCGCCGGTCCGGCACTTCGGGATGGGCCGCCCGGTGATACTCGCGCATGTAGCCCAGCGCGTAGAGGCATATCCCCCCGCCCACCAGGCCGTTGATCAGGGCCATGGTGATGGACAGCTTGTCCGCCAGGAGATTGTGCGCGGCCTTCAATTCCGCCCCGTGCGCCCATTCCAGCCAGGCCATCAGCCCCGCCTGGGCCAGCATCAGCCCCACGATCCACGGGCGCCGCGCCCGCAGGCCCACGTAAATCACGTAGAGCCCCATGGCCCCTTCGATCGCCATGAGCGCGGCGTTCAGCCAGTGATAATCCAGCGGCAGGAGGTCCGGCGCGGGCAGCACCGCCAGCGCCAGCACCCCGGCGCAGATCAGCAACGTGACGGCGCTAACCAGAATCTTGCGAAACGGGTCGGACTTCAACCACAGCAGCCCCGCACCAGCGGCGATGGGGCCGAGAATTAATGCTGGAACAAGCATTACGACAATTGGCGGGGATGCTACACCCCCTGCTTGCCAATTCCCAGCCCAACCTTTGCTCTCGCCGAAGGCGCCGCCCCAATCCTCGACGAAGGCAGGGCGGTTTCGCTGTACACCGCCGGCGGCGGGTGCGGGTTGCGGGTCGCTTGAATTGGGGCGCGGGTTGGGGAAGAGTAGGAGCCGATATGCGGCAACCGGAAAAATGGACGGTCTGACCCGGGCGAGGATTTGAGTTCTTGAACGGCTTGGTATTGCTTCCTTATCCCCGCTGGGTGCGGCGTTTGCCGGGATGTTACCGGCTGCCGCAGCGCGGGGTGCTGCACCTGGACGCCGGGCTGCCGCGGGAGCGGGTGCTGTGGCCCGTGGCGGCGCGGGTGAAGTCGGCGGCGGCGGAGGCGGGGGTCGAGCTGGAGGTAGCAACGGGACCGGCGCAGCATCCGCGGCTGGCGATTCGCGCGGTGCAGAGCGCCGCCGCACCGGCCCAAGCCCAGGGATATGAGCTGCGCATCGGTTCGGATGGGGTGACGTTGTTGTACCGGGAGGAAGGGGGGTTGCGGGCGGGAACGGCGACGCTGCGCCAGTTGTTGCGCGGGCACGGGCGGCGGCTGCCGCGGGTGCGGATTCGGGATTACCCGGATTTCGCGCGGCGGGGAGTGATGCTGGATGTGTCGCGCGGACGGGTGCCCCGCCTGGACACGTTGCTGGAGCTGGCCGGGGACCTGGCTGATTTCAAGGTCAATGAGCTGCAGCTTTACACGGAGCACACGTTCGCTTACCGGAACTACGAGCCAGTCTGGCGCGGCTGGGGGCCGTTGACAGGCGAGGACATTTTGCGGCTGGACGCGCGGTGCCGCGAGCTGGGGATTGATTTGGTGCCCAATCAAAACTCGTTCGGGCATTTGCGGTATTGGCTGGCCTACCCGCCGCTCCGGAAGCTGGCGGAGGTGCGCGCGCCTTACGCCTGCGCGGGCGGCGCGTATCTCCGCTACCCGGCGACGCTGGCCCCGAACCATCCGGACACCCTGCCCTTCCTGCGCGGGCTTTATGACGAGCTGCTGCCGCATTTCAGCAGCGGGCGGTTCAATGTCGGTTGCGACGAGACGTGGGACCTCGGGCGCGGCCAAAGCCGGCGGCTTTGCCAGGCTAAAGGGGCCGGTCGGGTGTATGTGGATTTCTTGAAGCAAGTGCACCGGGAAGTCTCGGCGCGCGACCGGCGGATGATGTTTTGGGGGGACATGATGTTGAAACACCCCGAGCTGGTGCGGGAGCTGCCGCGGGAGATGGTCGCGCTGGCCTGGGGCTACGAGGCAACTTACCCGTTCGCGGTCGAGGCGGAACGGTGGGCGCAAGCCGGGCACCCGTTTTACGTCTGCCCCGGGACGTCCACGTGGATGAGCCTGATCGGGAAGCATGACGTGGCGTTTGCCAACTTGCGCCAGGCGGCGGCCGCGGGGTCCCGCCACGGGGCGCAGGGTTACTTGAACACGGATTGGGGCAACGGCGGGCACCCGCAGCCGCTGGCGGTGAGCTACCTGCCGTATCTGCTCGGCGCGGCGCTGAGCTGGTGCGCGGCGACGGCGGATGAGCGGCTGCTGGTGCCGGTGATCAGCCGGGATGTGTTCCAGGATCCCAGCCGGCGCCTGGCCGAGGCGGCGCTGGGGCTGGGCTGGGCGCACCGGAAGTTCGAGTATTGCGCGCTGAACGTTACGCCGTTCGGGGCGGTGATCGCCGCGCCGCGCCCGCGCACCGGGGAGCTGGATTGCCGGGACGGGCTGAAGTATTACGCGCGCATTCCGGCGGCGAAGGTCCGCGCGGCGCTGGAGGAGGTGGAGAGGCTGCGGGGGACGCTGCCGCGCGCGCCCGCGTCCGGCCGCCGGGGGGAGATGTTCGCGCTGGAGCTGGACCTGGCGGCGCGGATGGCGGCGGAGTCGTGCCGGATCATGCTCTGGCAGCAGGCGGTCGCCGGGGGAGGAGGGCCGGGGGCGCGGCGGCTGGCCCGCGCAGGCGTGCGCGCTTTGGACGAACTGGACCGGGAGTTTCGCCGATACTGGCCGCGGCGGAACAAGGGCACCACCGCAAAGTGCTCGACATTCCTGCAGTGGCGGAGGGAAGATTACCGGCGCGGCACGGTTCATTTTGCGCCGGAGGCGGCGCGGGTTCCGGAGCCGGCACTGTGAGCATGGAGCTATGGCAATCGCGGACTTGCGACGAGAATATAGTTTGACCGGTTTGCGCCGAAGGGATTTGGACCCGGACCCGATGGCGCAGTTCAAGCTTTGGTTCGACCAGGCGGCGGGGGCGCGGGCCGGCGGCCGGGTGCGGAAGTTTTGCATCCGCGCTTACAAGGCGCTGCTGCTGGCCGCAGGCGGGGAGCCGCTGGACTTGACGGCGGCGACGCTGGCCACGGCCGACAAGCAGGGGCGGCCGTCGGCGCGGGTGGTGCTGCTCAAAGGGGTGGACGCGCGCGGGTTTGTGTTCTTCACCAATTACGAAAGCCGCAAAGGGCGGGAGCTGGGCGAAAACCCGCACGCGGCGCTGGTGTTTTACTGGTCTCACCAGGAGCGACAAGTATGCGTGACGGGACAGGTGAGGCCGCTGCCGGCGGCGGAGTCGGACGCGTATTTTCAGTCTCGCCCGCGAGGCAGCCGCGTGGCGGCCTGGGCCTCGCACCAGAGCGCGGTGATACGCGACCGGGCGGCGCTGGAAGAACAATGGCGGCAGGTGGAGGCCCAGCACGCGGGCCGGGAAGTGCCGCGTCCGCCGTTTTGGGGCGGGTACGTGCTTGCGCCCGGGCGGCTCGAATTCTGGCAGGGGCGGCCCAACCGGCTGCACGACCGGTTTCGCTACACGCGGCAGGCAGATGCGCGGTGGTTGATCGAGCGCTTGTCGCCGTAAGAGCCTGTTTGAAAATGCCGGTCTAACGCCGGGTGCGGACACCCGGCCTGCAGGGAATCGGCGAAAAGGCGCCATCCTGTAGGCCCGGTCCCCTGACCGGGCGAATTCTCAAACAAGCTCTCAGATTTGCCGGCAAGGCCTTGGTCCTGGTTGGGGCCGCCCTGCCGAGGCGGCTAAACGGTGACGCTCTCGGCGAGATCGCCCTGGAGGGATTACATTTAACGCAATATTTAACTTGCCTTCCCGCTGCGCGGGCGCAAATTCACGGATGTGGCTGTGGTTATGCCGCTTGCGCCGTTGTGCGGGGAGGCATGCCGGAGCCGACGCAATCATGACAGGGACAGACGACAGCGAAAGTCGGATGGGGGCAAAAGCGCCCCGGTCAGTGGTGGTCGTGTATGAGGATTCAGCCGCGCGCGAGCGGGCGGTGGACTTCTGCGATCAACTGGCGGCCCGGTTCAGGGAGCGATGCAAGTTTGACGTAAGCTGGTGGTCCTTCGAGCTGCTGGCGGAGCTCGGCTCGGCGAGCCAGGCGGCGCAAAGGGCCGCGGAGGCGGAGGTGGTCGTGGTCGCCGCCGCGCCGGAAGGTGATTTTGCGCCGTCCGTCAAGGAGTGGCTCGATCGCTGGCTGGCCCAGCGGGCCAAGCGGGAAGGCATGCTGGCGGGATTGCTGGAGGCGGAGCCCAGCCCAGGCAACCTCGAGGGGCCCAAGGCCCAGCAGCTCCGCCAGGCCGCGCACCGCGGGGAGGTTGTTTACGTGACGCAGGTGCCCCAGGAGACCCGGCACACAATGCCGGATTCGCTCGATTCATATTCCAGCCGCGCCGACCATGTCACCAGCCTGCTGCAGGACATTCTGCGCCAGCCGCCGCCGCCCCCCCCCACGCTCCCTTGAGCGGGCGCGGTTTGGCGCGGCCTAGCTGGCGCCGGCCTGTCCGGCCGCATCGTCTTCCTGCTGCTCGCTGATCACCGGCGCGATGGCTTGCAGTTTGTCGCCTTCGGCTAGGTTGATGAGCTTGACGCCCTGCGTGTTGCGGCCCGCTTCGCGGATGTCCTTGACAAAGATGCGCACCAACTGCCCGCCCGAGGTAATCAGCATGATTTCATCCGCATCGCGCACGGTGAGCGCGCCGACGACCGCGCCGGTCTTCTCGTTGGCCTTCATGGTGATGATGCCTTTGCCGCCGCGGGATTGCAGCCGGTAAACCTGCTCGACGGTGCCATCCTCGCGGACGAGGTCGAAGGGAGTGCGTTTCCCAATGCCGTTTTCACCAGCCACCAGCAGGGTCGCGTCGCGGTTGGTCACGGCCAGGGCCACGACCGCATCGTCTCTTTCGAGGTTGATGCCTCGCACGCCGGCGGCCGGGCGGCCCATGGCGCGCACGTCCTCTTCGGAAAAGCGGATGCTCATGCCGTCGCGCGTGATGAGAACGACCTGGTCGCGGCCCGAGGTCAGCTTCACCTCGATCAGGGCGTCGCCCGGCTCAATGCCAATGGCAATGATGCCTCCTTTGCGGACGTTGGCGAAGTCCTCGAGCGGGGTCTTCTTGACCGTGCCTTGCTGGGTGGCGAAGAAGAGGAAGCCCGGCTGCTGCCAGGTGGTGTCTTCCTTGTTGGGGCCGGTGCGGGCTTCGATGCGGATGAGGGCGGCGATGGTCTCGTCGGATTTGAGCTCGAGCAGGTTGGCAATGCTGCGGCCTTTGGCGACACGGCCCATGTCGGGGATCTCGTGCACGCGCTCCACATACACCCGCCCGGTGTTGGTGAAGAACATCAGGTGATCGTGCGTGCCGGCGCTGAACAGGTGCTCGATGAAGTCCCGGTCCTCCTCGCCCGCGCCGTCGCGGGTGGTCATGCCAATCACCCCTTTGCCGCCGCGGCGCTGGGCGCGGTAGGAGCTGATGTTGGTCCGCTTGATGAGGCCGGTGTGCGTCAGGGTGATGATAACCCCTTCGTTCGCAATGAGGTCCTCGATGGCAATTTCGCCTTCGTCGGGCACCAGGTCCGTCCGGCGGGGCGTGGCATATTTTTCTTTGATGGCCTGCAGCTCGGCTTTGATGATGGCGAGCACGCGGGCTTCTTTGGCCAGGATGTCGAGGAGGTCCTTGATCCGGGCCATTAAGTCGCGGTATTCGGCCCGCACCTTGTCAATTTCCAGCCCGGTCAACTGGTAGAGGCGCAGTTCGAGGATGGCGTTGGCTTGCGCCTCGCTGAAGGAGTAGCGGCCGCTCACCAGGCGCGCCTCGCTGCGGATGAGGATGCCTATCTTCTCCACCTGCGCGCGCGTAAAGTCGAAGGCCAGCAGCTTGATTTTCGCCTCCTCGCGGGTGGCTGAGTGGCGGATGATGCGGATGAACTCGTCCAGGTTGGAAAGGGCAATCAGGTAGCCTTCCAGCAGCTCCGCCCGCTCTTCGGCCTTCCGCAGCTCGTGCCGGGTCCGGCGGACAACCACCTCGCGCCGGTGTTCGATGTAGCAGTTGATCAGGTCCTTCAGCCCGAGGGTCTTGGGCCGGCCATGGTCAATGGCCAGCGCATTGACGGCAAAGGCCGATTCGAGCGCGGTGTGCCGGTAAAGGTTGTTGATCACCACCTTGGGCACCGCATCGCGCTTGATTTCTATGACGACACGCGTGTTCTCATCCGACTCGTCCCGCACGGCGGTGATGTCGGTGATGGTTTTTTCGTTGACCAGGTCGGCAATCCGCTCGACCAGCACGGCGCGGTTTACGTTGTACGGGATTTCGGTGATGATAATTTGCTCCCGGCCGCCTTTGAGTTCTTCGAGGCCGACTTTGCCCCGGACTTTTACGCTGCCGCGGCCGGTCAGGAAGTACTGCTTGATTCCTTCCAGGCCGCAGACCATGCAGCCGGTCGGGAAGTCCGGCCCTTTGACATGCTGCATGAGTTCCTTGAGGGTGATGTCGGGTTTGTCAATCTGTGCGCAGACGCCGTCAATGATTTCGCCCAGGTTGTGCGGCGGCATGTTGGTGGCCATGCCGACCGCGATGCCGGTGCCGCCGTTGACCAGGAGGTTGGGGAACGCGGAGGGAAAGACGGTGGGTTCGGTGCGGGTCTCGTCGTAATTGGGGACAAAATCCACCGTTTCCTTGTCCATGTCCTCCATCATTATGGCCCCAAGCGGGGCCAGGCGCGCTTCGGTGTAGCGCATGGCCGCCGGCGGATCGCCCTCGACGGAGCCGAAGTTCCCCTGCCCTTCCACGAGGCGTTCGCGCATGGCCCACGGCTGCGCCATGTGCACGAGGGTCGGGTAGATCGCCTGGTCGCCGTGCGGATGGTAGTTGCCCATGGTTTCGCCCACGATCTTGGCGCACTTGAGGTGCTTGCGGTTGGGCATAACCCCCAGGTCGTTCATCGCGTAGAGGATGCGGCGTTGGGACGGCTTCAGGCCATCCCGCGCGTCGGGCAGCGCGCGAGAGATAATCACCGACATGGAGTAATCCAGGAACGAGTTCTTGATTTCCTCGGCGACGTTGATTTTCGCCACTTTTTCGTTGGCGGCGAACAAGGGCGTGCTGCTCGCGGGCACTGCCGGTGTCTCGTTAGGTTCGGTCGGTTCGGGCATAATGCTGGTTGGCGGCTCCGGTCGCGGGTTCAGCCAATCGGGTCGGCCGGACGGCGCCGGCAGATCGGCGCTGCGCCGCTCAGATGTCTAGGTTCCTCACGTTCAGCGCGTTATCCTCGATGAATTGCCGGCGCGGCTCGACTTCCTCGCCCATCAGTTTCGCAAACATCTCCTCCGCTTCGATCGCGTCGGTCAGGTCCACGCGCAGGAGCTTGCGCCGCGCCGGGTTCATGGTGGTTTCGAAAAGTTCCTTGGGGTTCATTTCACCCAGGCCCTTAAAGCGTTTGATGGACAACCCGCGCCGGCCAACCTCTTTGACGCTGGAGAGAATTTCGGGGATCGAGAAGAGGGGCTTGACCTGCTCCTTGTCCCCCTCGCCTTCGAGAATTTCAAACAGCGGTTTGTCTTGCGCGGAGTAGTGCTCGATGCTCAGCCCCTTCTTGGCGAGCCTGGCCAGCAGTTCCGCCACCGCCTTGCTCTCATGCAATTCCACATGGCGGGCGCGGCGCGTGTGGCCATTCTTCGACTTCTCCAGCAGGCTGGTGTCGGATTCCTCCTCGCCGAAAAGGTGCAAATCGGAGTTCTTGGAGCCAAATTCCTCCAGCTCCTCTTCGGTGTGGAAATATTGAACCGTTTCGTCGTTGCCGTCGCGCACCTTCACCAGGTGCCGCGGCAGCTCGTGGGTCTTGGGGTGGCGCTGTTCGACGTAGGTGGCAAAGTCGCCGCCGTGGCGGCGCAAGGCGATGGCGTATTTGTCGAGCGACTCAAGCATCTCCAGGATTTCGGCCAGTTGCTTGTCCGTCAGTTCGTTGCCATCGGACAAATTGCGCAGGCGGACCTCGTTGGTGCCAAGCTCGATCAGAATCCGGTTCAGGCGCGCATCGTCATCCACGTACTCCACGCGCTTTTTGCGCGCGATTTGGTAGAGCGGCGGCTGGGCAATGTAGATGAAGCCGCGGCGGACCAGCTCGGGCATCTGCCGATAGAAGAACGTCAGGAGCAGGGTGCGGATGTGGGAGCCGTCCACGTCCGCATCGGTCATGATAATAATCTTGTGGTAGCGCAGGCCTTCCAGGTTAAAGGCGCCCTCGCCTTCGCCGTCGCCAATGCCCGTGCCCACCGCGGTGATCATGGTGCGGATTTCATTGTTTTGCAGCACCTTGTCCAGGCGCGCCTTCTCCACGTTGATGATCTTGCCCCGGATGGGCAAAATCGCCTGGAACTTCCGGTCGCGGCCCTGTTTGGCCGAGCCGCCGGCGGAGTCGCCCTCCACGATGTAAAGCTCCGTGTTGGCGGGGTCGCGGTCCGAGCAATCGGCGAGTTTCCCGGGCAGCCCCCCGCCCGTGAGCGCCCCCTTGCGAACGGTCTCCCGCGCCTTGCGCGCCGCCTCGCGCGCACGCGCCGCCAGCAAGGCCTTCTCGACCACCTTCTTCGCCACCGCCGGCGTGGCGTCGAAATGCGTCATCAGGCCGTCATAGACGACGGACGACACAATGCCGTCTATTTCCGTGTTGACCAGCTTCACCTTTGTCTGGGATTCAAAACGAGGGTTCGGCAGTTTCACGCTCAGCACGCAGACCAGCCCCTCGCGCACGTCGTCGCCCGAGATCGCGGGGTCTTTTTCCTTCAGCAGCTCATTCTGCTTGGCGTACTGGTTAACCGCGCGGGTCAGCGCCGTGCGAAAGCCGGTCAGGTGCGTGCCGCCGTCCGGGTTGGCAATCGAGTTGGCGAAGCACAGGATCTGGTCGTTGTAGCTGTCGGTGTATTGCATGACGCAGTCCACAAACACCTCTTCCTTCTGCCGGCCGATGACGATCGGCTTGGGATGCAGCACCTGCTTGGTTCGCCCCAGTTGTTTGACAAACTGCTCAATGCCGTCTTTGTACAGAAAGGTCTCGGTCTTCTCGTCCCGCTCGTCCACGAGGACGATTTCAACGCCCGGATTCAGGAACGCCAGCTCGCGCAGGCGATTGGCCAGGATGTCAAACTTGAACTCAGTGGTGATCGTGAAGATGGTGGGGTCGGGCTTAAAGGTGACGAGGGTGCCGGTGCCCTTGGACTTGCCGACCACGGTCAGCTTCTGCGTGGTGACACCCCGCGCAAACTCCATGGAGTAGACCTTGCCGTCGCGCGACACTTCGACCTTGAACCAGTCCGACAGGGCGTTGACGCACTTGGCCCCGACGCCGTGCAGGCCGCCGGAGTACTTGTAGGCCCCCTGCCCAAACTTGCCGCCCGCGTGCAGGTTGGTCAGCACCAGTTCTACCGCCGGGATTTTCCACTTCGGATGGATGTCCACCGGGATGCCCCGTCCGTTGTCACGGATGGACACCGAGCCATCCACGTGCACCCTGACTTCAATTTTGCTGCAGTAGCCGGCCAGATGTTCATCAATCGAGTTGTCCAGCACCTCAAAGACGCTGTGGTGCAAGCCGCGCTCGTCCGGGTCGCCAATGTACATCCCGGGACGTTTGCGCACCGCTTCCAACCCCTCCAACTTGTCGATTTTCGACGCGTCGTACTTTTCCGGCGCGCCGAGGGGCGCAGGTGTTTTCTGTGTCTCGTCATCCACGTTCTGGTCAGCCATAAAGTCATCTGGGACGGGCAATTTATCCGTCCGCTCAAGGTGTACGAATTTTAGGGAAAATGGGCGCCTGACACAACTGGTATTTCCGGCTTTTCTGCCCCTGAAAGCACCATTAGTTGTGGAGCCGCCACCAGCCCCAGCCTATATATTGGGCCTTTTGGAGGGCCCGTCCCAAGTGCCACAACTTACCTTTTCAAGCCCGCCAAAGCAACCTAGGTTTTGATGTCGCGCGCCTGAAAAGCGGCCGCGCCAATGAGGAAGGTGGTGAGGTTTACCGCGACCAGGGCGCAGAGGGATTGCCCTATCTGCGCCCAGGGAATGGGCTCGGCATACACGTGGCGCCAGGCGTGGAAATGATAGGTCAGCAAGTACTCGTGATACGCCTCGAAGAAGGGGATGCCTTCCATCACCAGGTTCACAAACAGAAGTGACAGTGACAGGATGGTGGCCGCTGCGGGCTTCATGTTAAAGCAGGATAACATGAACGCGATGCCCAGCACTACGCTCGCGTTCAAGGTCATGGACAGGTGCGACCAAAGATAGAGCTTCAGCCCCTCGCCCGCCGGCAGGACATTGAAGACCTCGCCCGGCACAAATACAAACATGCCCTTCCACGGGAACCACAGGCGCGCAAAACCCAGCGCGGTCCCGCCCAGCACCACCACCAGGACCGCCGCAAATATCACCCCGGCGATCCATTTCACCAGCAACAGTTGAAAGCGGGAGATCGGCCGCGACAGGATCATGCGCAGCGTCCCGTCCTCAACTTCTTTCGCCACCAGGTCTCCCCCCACTAACGCCGCATACAGCGGCATCAGCAGCAGGATCTGGGGGATCAACATGATTACCGCCACGGTCAGTGCCGACACGAACTCCTGCGCCAGGTAGCCGTTGCCCGCCAGCATTCGCTCCATGCTGGACTGCCAGCGAGTAAAACGGAAGGTCAGCAGCATGGCATTCTGCGCCAGCAGAAAGGCGCCAAAGCCAATGTAGGTCCGCTTCTTGCCAAACAGCTTCCACAGCTCGTTGCGCAGGTGACGCCAAAACATGCTTACCTGGCCTCCCTTTGCCCGTTCATCAGCGACAGGTAGAAGTCCTCCAGCGTTTCCTCCGCCGGGGCAATCTCATGCACGGCCATACCGCGCTCCACCAACAGCCGGACAACCTGATCCGTTCCCACGCCCGGGCACAGCGAAATGAGGCGGCCATCGCGTTCCTGCGTGATCAGTTCTGCCTGTCGCAGTTCCCGCACCGCCAGCCCGAAATCGCCGGTGCGCAGCCGTATCCAGGCCTCGCGCTGCTTTGTCGCCGCCAGCGAGCCTTCAAACACCTTGCGGCCCTGGTTCAACACCGCGATGCGCGTGCATAGCTGCTCCACCTCGTTGAGAAAATGGGACGATAACAGAATGGTCAGCCCCAGTTCCTTGTGCAGTCGCAGGATCGTCTGGCGCATTTCGTGTATGCCCTCCGGGTCGAGGCCGTCGCTGGGTTCGTCCAGAATCAGCAGTTCCGGCTGGGGCAGGAGCGCCTGGGCCAGCGCCAGCCGCGCCCTCATGCCGTGGGAGTAGGTCCCCACTTTGGAGCCTTCCCGCCCGCTCAATCCCACCCACTCGATGACCTCCCGCATTCGCTGGGGCGGGGTCCGAGCCGTGTAGGAGCTAAGTATCTCCAAGTTTCTCCAACCGCTCAGATACTCGTAGAACGCCGGGCTCTCGAAGATCGCCCCCACCTTTCGCAGCGCCAGGCGGCGGTGGGCCGTCACGTCGTGGCCGCAAACGCGCACCTTGCCGCTGGTTGGCCAAACCTGCCCCAGCATCATGCCGATGGCGGTGCTTTTGCCAGCGCCGTTATGCCCCAGCAGGCCGTAGATTTCGCCCGCCGGCACCTGGAGCGTCATGTCCTCGACCGCCGGGCGCCGGCCAAACTTCTTGCACAGGTTGTTGAGTTGAATCACGGGTTCAGGCGCCACGCTGATGTTCGGATCAGCCACGCGCAATCGGGATCATTGCTTCCTTTCAATGGTCCCTTCGAACAGGAGCAGGTTCTTAATGTGCCCATCCGCGTAGAGCCAGTTCTGCGCCTTGGATTCCCCACGCGCGATGTGGAACTTGTCCTTGTCGTACATCAGGGGCATCTGGTGCGGGTCGAACTTGAGGCCCATGGCGGACAGATGATCGGCGTTCTCGCCATTGAGCAGGCTGTTCCACGAGAAGCTGGAGCCGGTCTGGCCAAAGAAGGTTTCCCCCGCCCCGGCTCTCAGCTTGGCCTGGTTCCCCGGCCACCTGTCGGATGGGCACTTAAACACGTTGACATTCCCCACGCAATTCGACAGCACCTGGTCCGGGCCGGGCAGATCATTGATCAGCGTCGTCACGGACTTGTCCCGCATGACCGGCAGCCGATTGTGGTTGTCTCCCACGTAGATCTGCAGCCCCACGCCAATCTGGTGCAGGTTGCTCAAGCACACCGTCGCTCGGCCCGCTTCCTTTGCGCGGCTCAAAACCGGCAGCAACAGCGCGGCGAGGATGGTGATGATCGAAATCACAACCAGCAACTCAATCAGCGTGAAGGAGTGCGCGGCCCGGGTGCTCCCCGCGCGGCGCCTGGCCGCTCGCCGCTCGCGATTCGCCACCCTCACCATGCTCACCTTCCCCGGAATGGCCGGCCGCTTTCCATCACCCGCTGCAGCTCCTCCAGCACCGGCGCCAATTCCGCCTTGGTCTGCGCCGAGCTCTGGCTGTAAAACGTCTTCAGCCCGATGGAGCGCACCTTGGCCTCCAATTCCTCGCTGAGCACCGGCGGCGAGTTGGTGCCATTGCGCGGGCCTCGGCGCGCGCCGCTGCCGGCCTGGTCCCGCGCCTGCCGGAGACGCCGCAGCGCGTCGTCAATCGTCTTGCGCCGGCTCTCCTCCGGCAGTTCCTCGAAGGCCGTCAGCATTTGTTTAAAGCCATTGGGCATCGTCGCCTCCAGGAACGCCCCCTTCTCTTCCTCCGTCATCCGGTCGAACCAATCCCTGGCCGTGCGATCCAGCCGCGCTTTGCGGCGCTCCTCCAATGACAATGCGTTGAGCTTGTCCGCCAGTTCTCGTATCGCCTTCGCTCGCGCGGCTCCGCTCAACTTGCTGATATCCACCGACTCGCC
Source organism: Candidatus Paceibacterota bacterium (assembly GCA_035452965.1). Lineage (NCBI taxonomy): Bacteria > Bacillati > Minisyncoccota > Minisyncoccota bacterium. Next base: position 172,248 of record DAOTCE010000006.1, read on the forward strand.
GTAAGCCTTTACCTTCTCCGCTGTCATTTTGGCATTGCTGGCAATCCGGTAGCCGGCCAGCGCCACCAGCCAGATCGCGCAGACCACACCCCCGGAAACAAGCACGGGACGCCAACGTTGACTTAGCATGGCCCAAGTCTAGCGCCCCCACCCGCTTTCGCCACGAAAAACCACCCCGCGCACTCTCCCGGCCGCAACCTTGCTTTTGCTCCGCCCGCGCATTAGTCTGGGTCCGATGACCGCTCCAATACACCCGCCGCGCCCCCGCTATGACTAAGCGCCTCTCGAAGTCCCCCCAATCCGCCAAGGCCGCCCCGGCCACCCCGACGGTCTCCAACGCGGGCCTGGACCAATTGCGCGAGCAGATAGACAGCATTGACCAGAAGTTGGTGGACTTGCTGGCCCGGCGACTTCGCGTCGTCCAGGAGGTCACCGCTATCAAACAAAAGCACGACCTGCCCACTTTCCACCCTGCCCGCGAGGAAAACCTCATTTCCGCCCGCCGCGTCCAGGCCACCCAAGCCGGGCTCGACCCGGACTATGTGGAGGACCTGTTTCGCGCTGTCCTCCGCCATTCCCGCGTGGGGCAACTGAACACCCTCAGCCGACGCAGTGTCCGCCCCGGCGCCAAGGTTCTCATCGTCGGCGGGCTGGGCAACATGGGCCGGTTCTTCTCCAATTGGTTCCGCCAATCCGACTACGACGTCCGCATTCTCGACCGCGAGGATTGGCCCCGGGTCGAATCCCTCGCCGCCGGAATTGACCTCTGCCTGCTGGCTGTGCCCATTGACATCACCGCGTCGGTCGCCATCCAGATCGGCGCGCACCTCCCGCCCGCCTGCATCCTGGCCGACATCACCAGCCTTAAAAGCATACCCGTCGAGGCCATGCTCAAAGGCCACGCCGGCCCCGTCGTCGGCCTGCACCCGCTCTTCGGCCCGGCCACCGTCACCATGGACAAGCAAATCGTGGTCGTCACTCCCGGCCGCCAGATGGACCAATGCCAATGGCTGCTCGACCAACTGACACTGTGGGGCAACGTCCTGGTCGAAACCCCGCCCGCGGAGCACGACGAAATCATGGGTGTCGTCCAGGCGCTGCGTCACTTCGCCACGTTCACCTTCGGCCAGTTTCTTCACTCACGCGGCGTTCCCATTCTCCGCACCCTCGAGTTGTCCAGCCCCATCTATCGCCTGGAACTGGCGATGGTCGGCCGCTTGTTCGCCCAGGACCCCTCGCTGTATGCCGAGATCGTGTTTGCCACTCCCGAGCGCCTGGCCCTCCTGAAGGACTACCTCCAGTCGCTACAGCAGAATCTCGCCCTCGTCGAACGAGGCGACAAAGCCGAGTTCATCGCCCGTTTCCGCCAGATTGCCGAGTGGTTCGGCCCCTTCAGCGAGCAAGCCATGCGCGAAAGCACGTTCCTCGTCGAGAAGCTCGTCCATCGGTTCTGAGGTCTTCGCACGTGCCCCTCGCCCGCCCCTCGAAATTTCAGGAATCGCTCTTGCGCGCCCGCCTGGGCTGATCGCCGCGTCGCCATCGCCCTCACCGGCCAGCGATAACCTCTCTTCTGGAGCGGCGCCGACCGCGAGGCGAAGTTCGACCTCCATGACCTGAAAGGCTTGCTGGAGGAATTCCTCGACCAGTTCGGCCTGCGCGGGATGAACTGCGTCTGCCAGCCGGACAGCACCACACCGTTCCTGAAGCCCGCCGCCGTCCGCCTCGGCCGCTTCCAGCTCGGCCATTTCGGCCAGTTGATGCCGGCCTTCCCGGCCAACCCCGTCGCTCGGCCCCGATTCTCCATGCTCAACCCTCAACTCTCAACCGCTTCCCAAGCGCGACGTCCTGGCCGTGCCCCTCGCACGCTCACCCAACGGCCTGTTGACGCTCGACTGGCGCGCTGCGCGGCCGGCTTGACACCCGCCAACTCCCTTGCACTCAACCCGCTTTCGGTTATCGGCCTTTGGATTTCTGCCCCTTTCTCCTCACCTATTATCCAGTTGCCCCCCTTGCGCCACCACCCGAAACTCCCCGCGTGGCCCCGGCTGCTAAACCAATCTTCACTGTCCAGGTGCGCGAGCTCGTCGAGTTCGCTCTCCGCCGCGGCGACCTTGGCGGCGAGCGTGACTTCGTCGGCCCCGGCCGCGCCCTCGCCGGCACCCGCGGCCACCAGCGGCTCCAGCGGTCCCGCCCTCCCGGCTACCAGAAAGAAGTTCGCCTCAGCTTCGACCTCGAAACTCCCGACTTCACCCTGCGCATCCAAGGCCGCATTGACGGCCTCCTTGTCAGTCGGGAGGGCGAGCGTCCCCGCGAGCCCAAACACGCCAGCGAATCGGCCGAAGTCAGGGCTTGCGTGGACCCTCGCCCTCCCGCCGAGGCTCTTGCTAGTCTTCCCGAGGTTCTACTGGAGGAGATCAAGACCGTCCAGGCACGCTGGGACCGCCTCGCCGACCCGCTCCACTGGGCGCAGGCCAAGCTCTACGCCTACATTTACGCCCAGGCTAACGCCCTCCCGCACATCACCATCCAACTCAGCTACCTCGACCTGGACACCGGCGAGGTCACCGAGTTCCGCGAGCGCTGCTCCCTGCCCGACCTGGCGGCCTTCTTTGACCAAACTACCGCCATCTACCTCGACTGGCTCCGCGTCCAGCACCACTGGTGCCGCCAGCGCGACCAATCGCTCAGTTCACTCGCCTTTCCCTTCCCGCGCTACCGTCCCGGCCAACGCCAGCTTGCGGTCGCCGCTTATCGCGTCCTTGCCCGCGGCGGACGCCTGTTCCTCGAAGCCCCCACCGGCATCGGCAAGACCATGTCCGTGGTCTTCCCGGCGCTCAAAGCCCTCGGCGAAGGCAAGCTGGAGCGCATCTTTTACCTGACGGCTCGCACGGTCGGTCGCGCCATCGCGCAAAAGGCCTTCGCCGACCTCCGCCACGCCGGCGCGCGCCTGCGTACATTGTCCCTTACGGCCAAAGAGAAGATTTGCGCGCAGGAAGGCCAGCCCTGCGACGACCTGACCTGCCCCTTCGCGCGAGGCTATTACGACCGCCACAAGGCGGCCATGCGCGGAGCTCTCAGCCGCGAGGAAATCACCCGCCCTGTCCTCGAAGAAGTCAGCCGCGAGCACCAGGTTTGTCCCTTCGAACTCTCGCTGGACTTGTCCACCTGGGTGGACGTGGTCGTGTGCGACTACAACTACGTCTTCGACCCAAAAGTCTACCTGCGCCGCCACTTTGCCGAGGAACCGGGCGACTACGCCTTCCTCGTGGATGAGGCCCACAATCTGGTGGACCGCGCCCGCGAGATGTTCTCCGCCGACCTCGAGGTCCGAGAAATACAGGATGTCCGCCGCGCCCTTAAGGATGCCGTACCGCGCTGCGCAAAAGCTCTAAGCCGGCTGAGTTCCGCGATGCGGAAACTGGGCGCCTCTGGAGCCGACACCTCACGCAAATCCGCCGAGCCGCCACCGGGGTTGATCACGGAAGGTCCCATTTCACTCGCCGAGGCGGACCCACCCAGGACTGAGGTCCTGCCCGCGGCTGACTCGCCCCGCGCCGGCCTTACAAGCCGCGATTTTCCCGCCGATCTCCTGCCCCCGCTTGAGAAAGCCCTCAAGGAAGCCGAAACCTGGCTGGCGCGGAACCAGCCCGCCGACTTCCGCGAGGCCCTCCTCCAACTCTACTTCCGCCTCCGCACTTTCCACCGCACCGCCCAGCTCTATGACGAACGCTATGTCACCATCGCCGATCTGCCCCGCAGCGCCGGTCCCGCGCCCACAGCATCTTGGACTGCGCCGGCACAGCGCAGCAACGACGGCGCTTTGTTGCCCGCACGCAGCACCCGCCGCCGCGCCACAGCCGTCCGCATCCGCCTCTTCTGCCTCGACCCTTCCCACCTCCTCCAGCAAGCCCTCGCTCGCGGCAAAGCCGCCGCCTTCTTCTCGGCCACACTCACCCCAACTGATTACTACCGCGCCCTCCTGGGCGGCAGCGAGGAGGACCCCATGCTGCAACTGCCCTCGCCTTTCCCGCCCGAACATCTCGCCGTGCTGGTGCAGGACCGCATTCGCACGGACTTCAAGGCTCGCGCTGCATCGCTGGGAGACGTGGTGCAGGCCATCGCCTGCCTTGTGGAAGGGCGGCCCGGCAACTACCTCGCCTACTTTCCGTCCTACCAATATCTCACCGCCGTGCAGGAGCAGTTCCACGCGCTCCACCCCGCCGTGCCGATCCTCGTCCAGCATCCCGGGATGAGCGAAGCTGAACGGGAGGCCTTCCTGGCTGCGTTCGCCGTGGATCACGGCGAAACGCTGCTGGGATTCGCCGTCATGGGTGGCGTATTCGGCGAAGGCATTGACCTGGTCGGCGACCGGCTGATTGGGGCGGTGATCGTCGGCGTGGGTTTGCCTCAGCTCTGCATCGAGCGTGACCTCATCCGCGACTACTTCCAGCAGAAAACCGGCTCCGGCTTCGAGTATGCCTACACTTTCCCGGGTATGAATCGAGTTCTGCAGGCCATCGGCCGCGTCATTCGCTCGGAAACCGACCGCGGGGCTGTACTCCTGATTGATACCCGCTTCGCTGATACGCGCTACCGCCGGCTCTTCCCCCCCTGGTGGCGCCGCCTGACCGTCCGCAATGCCGCCGCCTTGAGCCATGCGCTGAACGAATTCTGGGTCCACTTGCCCTGACCTGGCTCCGGGACCTCAGCCTGGCCGGAATTGAGCAGGATAATCTTACCAGGCTAATGGGCTAAAGATGCGCACCGCCAGCCGGCTGTATCCGGCCAAACCCAATTACTGGCCCCCCCCCGTCCCCCAATCCTGCTACGGCCAAGTAACGGCGACTCTCCACCGAGACTACGGTGTGTATCCCATGGGGAGCGCTCCCCATGGGATACACACCGGGGTAT